>JAYYRF010000480.1:0-3469 GCA_036127535.1 Myxococcota bacterium
GTAGGAATTCGACATGCGTAAAGCCGGCGCGAAGAACATGGGCCACCAATTCCTCGGCAATCTCTTTGTAGTTTGGAGCATCCCCATTTGGACGCCTCCACGATCCGAGATGAACCTCGTAAATAGAAATGGGAGCATTGAGGCTTTGCGTCTCTTTGCGGCGAGAAAGCCATTCATCATCGCTCCACGAGAACCGAGACTGAAAGAGAACCGATGCGGTGGCCGGAGGGAGTTCTTGCCTTTTGGCAAAGGGATCCGCTTTGCTGAAGATTTCGCTGCCCCCACGATAGCGGATGGCAAACTTGTAACGCTGTCCCTCTTGCGCATTGGGAATCACAATCGACCAAATACCGCTGTGCCCAAGGGGCTCCAGCGCATCTTTGGCAACTTCCCAATCATTGAAGTCACCTACGATGTACACCGCCCCCGCGTTGGGAGCCCAAACCGAAAATCGGAAACCATTTTCTACGGGGTGCGCACCCAAGGCATTGTATACTTTGGTTGCCGTGCCGGCATTAAATGCATTAATCTCATCCCAATTAACCATTTTGACCTCCAATTCGCGAACCAACTTATTGGTAGATAAGAAAAAATGCAAGGAGTATTTTCAGCATGAAACGTGCATTTCTTAATCCAAATCAGTATTCTGCGGCATTCGATTTTCTGATGCAGGACACCGCGTGCAATCTGTATCAAATCGACTTGCTTCAACGGATTCGCCAAAATCCATTCGCCCTTCAAGAATGGAAAGCGATATGGGACGGTAACAGCATCTGTGGCCTATCCCTCTCTACGGGACGTCTGAAGAACGGGACGCCTTCGGGTCTGAGTGTCTCTTATGGTGAGGAGGATGCATGTCGCATTCTCGGAGAATGGGAGCGAGAATGTGGTGGCACCCAACGGATTCTCGGACAGAGAACCGCCTCCGATGCTTTTTATGAGGGACTCGGTCGGCCGGAAACGGAATTCTCTTACGATGAACGCCTCTATGTCTGCTCTGAGATGCCCGAAGACCATCCATTCTTACCGCTGCGCCCCGCCCGCTCCGATGAACTCCACATCGTAGAACCCATGGCCGCATTGATGCAAGAAGAAGACCTCGGTTACAACCCAAAAGAAAAAGATCCCGAGCAGCATCTCCGTTCTGTTGCCATCCGTATCATGCACCAAAGAATCCTTATTGGGGAAGTCGATAACGACATTGGTTTTATGGTAGAAGTGGGTACCCGTTGCTCACTGGGTGCACAAGTAGGAAGCGCATACGTACCACCCAAATTTCGACGGCGAGGCCTGGGCGTTCGAGGGATGCGTGGTTGTTGTGACTACCTTTTACGAGACAGTGCCATCGTCACCCTCATCGCGCGTGAATCGAATACGGCGGCCATCCGAACCCACGTTCGCGCGGGTTACAGCGCAAGAGCCCCCTTTCGAATGGCTTTTTTGCGCTAAAATACTGCGGCAAATGGCTCGGCTCTCGTTTCACTCGCTCGATGATGCTAGTTGCCGTTCCATTGTATCGTGGCTTTATCCGAGAAAGACGAACTGCCGTCCAACAAATTGACGATTTGGTCGCTGCGATCCTGTAAGAGAGAGTGTCTGGCCGCCGCTAACGAATAGCCCTCGACAACGGACAGTCCTTCCTCCAGAGATACGTTTGGACAGGGCACTTCGACGAAGAGTTGGTGACAAGCCCCCTCAATGTCTACCCAGTGTAGCGGTGTACCGCGAACGTTATCGAAAAGCCGCTGCGGTTCATCGTCATCCTCGCTGCCGGAGATTTGCATCATTGGAACCAATAAATTCGAACGTCCCTCTTCCGATATCCATTCATAGCGATTGGCACCGGCCATTGCGACAATCCCCCTCCAACGAGCGTCTCCAAATCCTTCTCGAAACAAGTCCAACTCATCTTCGCGACAGCCCGCGGGAAACTCTCCGGCGTCACAGAGGGCTTGTATGTCAGGTAAATTCATTGCCGATCCGGCGTTCGCCCAGCCATCTAAGGCACCGAAACTATACCCGATTAAAATGGCTGCTTGGGCGTTTACCCCCAAACTCTCTGCAAAATTCAGACTTTCGTTGTTGTTGATAAAGCGCTCGTAATAAACGGACAGTTCGAGTTCGTTTAGGTAATCTGTCGTGAGATGTCCCTTGTGATCCGGCGCGACCACCACCCAACCATGCGAAGCAAAATAGCGCATGAGAAAGGCGCTCGAACCGCCAAACAGGTGAGAACCATGGGAAAACACCATCAAAGGATAGCCGTTGCTATATACAGAATCGGCCCAAGATGCATCTTGAAAAGCATTTTCGTCATCGCGAACATTGAAATACCTTGCCGGTTCTCCGTCGCTGTCCTCTGTTGGATACCAAACGTTCATATCGATCTCATTGCTGCGATCTAAAATGGTATAAGAATGAACGCCTTGCTGGTATCCAACACGGTAGGGACCAATCTCCAAAGCCGACCAATCGAATGGATCTATCACCTCTATTTCCGCAGTATCCGTTATCTTTCCGCTCATACAGGCAAACAAAAACCACATTTCCCACCCCAAGTGTCAATACTGTTACATACTATTTGTACAAGAGAGAAATGAAAAAAAATTGTCTGGTCTTTAATAATTTTGGCAAAGTCCCTTCAAATATGTAGAATCACTCTCAAAGAGAGGCGAAACATGCTCATACCTATTATCGCTATATCGCTGAGTGGGCTTTTCGGATGTAATTCCGAGCTTTCCATCGACGATATGGCTTCGGAAGACGTTTACGAAGTTGTTGAACCTGGGCCTACCATCATGCGACGTCTCACCCGTGCGCAGTACGACAACACCATCTACGATCTGTTTGGCTCTGACATCGTCATCCCCACAATATCCGAAGCCGACAGCATGAAAGGTGGGTTTCTGTCCGTGGGTGCGTCGACGTCATCGTATACCCCGCGCGGTGTTGAATCGATTGAAAGCGCTTCGTACGGTATTGCAGGACAAGTCGTATCCGATGATACGCTCTTGAATTCTCTGCTTCCCTGTTCCGCAAGCGGTCCTTCCGACGAAGACTGTGCCGGTCAGTTTGTAGAAGCGATGGGGAAAAGACTTTGGCGAAGAGACTTGAACGAAGAAGAGATTCAAACCTATCGCTCGATAGTCTTGGAAGCGGCTGCGGTATACGATGACTTTAATCGAGGAATCGAATTTGCGCTGGCGGGGATGCTGCAATCACCCAATTTTCTATATCGCATCGAATTGGGCGAGGACGATCCCGATCATCCTGGGCAAAGACGCTTCACGAACAACGAGTTGGCTCATCGTCTCAGCTTCTTCCTTTGGAACAGCATTCCCGACGACGCGTTGCTCGCGGCAGCCGAAGATGGCTCCATCGCGACCCGAGAAGGCCTCTTCAGCCAGGCGAAGCGGATGCTCGAAGACGACAAAGCCAAATTAGGTGTCTCAAACTTTTTTAGCGAGTA
>JAYYRF010000481.1:0-2573 GCA_036127535.1 Myxococcota bacterium
CTCGACCAAGAGTGGTACGACGGAAACAAAATTACTGTTTCGTCTGTATTGAAGGATTATGGTACCAAGCTGGGTGGCTCTGTGGCCGTCAATCGCTTCAAGGTGTTCGCACTTGGTGAAGGTATTGAAAAGAAATCCAACAATTTCGCCGAAGAAGTTGAGGCTATGTCAGCGAAGAGCGAATAACAACAAAGGGGCCCTCGATTGAGGGCCCTTCTTATATAAACGGAGATTGATGGTGTATAAACGTATCTTAGTTAAGCTTTCAGGTGAAATGCTCGCTGGCGAGCAAAAGTTCGGGATTGAACCCGCTGCAATTCGTCGTTTTGCACAAGAGATCAAGGAAGTTAAATCGTTGGGGATCGAGATTGCTTTGGTCATCGGTGGAGGCAACATCTTTCGCGGATTGGCTGGTGCATCCAGAGGAATGGACAGAGCCCACGCTGATTATATGGGTATGTTGGCAACGGTGATTAACGCATTGGCCTTTCAAGATGCCCTCGAACAAGAAGGCGTATACACGCGAGTCATGTCTGCGATTGGAATGGATAAAGTAGCGGAGCCCTATATTCGTCGTCGCGCCATCCGTCATTTGGAAAAAGGCCGCGTTGTTATTTTTGCTGCCGGAACCGGAAACCCTTACTTTTCGACGGATACGGGAGCGGCACTGCGTGCGGCTGAGATACATGCTGATGTTTTGCTAAAGGGAACGAAAGTCGATGGTGTGTACGATAAAGACCCACATCAATACAGCGATGCCGTTCGGTATGATGAGCTATCACACATAGATGTGCTCAAGCAGAGCCTACGGGTCATGGATTCAACAGCCGCGAGTTTGTGTATGGACAACAAAATACCATTGATTGTGTTTAACTTGTATGAGCGAGGCAATATCATGCGTATTGTGAAGGGAGAGTCCGTGGGAACGCGGATTCACAGTTCGGTCGAGTAGCGACAAAATTGTGAGTGGACGATTCTTGCCGATGCGTTATTGGAACATAAACCGGAGAATAGAACATGGAAGAGTATCTCGAGTCTTTGGATGAGGACTTCGCCAAAATAAAAAGTGCCTTTGCCGTTGCCCTTCAAAGTATTCGCACCGGTAGAGCATCTCCCCAATTGATAGAAGGTGTTTCTGTTATGGTCGCTTCATACGGAGCAAAAATGCCGTTGCGGCAGCTGGCAACCATTACGGCACCAGATGCGCGCCTGTTGATGGTAAACCCTTGGGATAAAGGAACCATGTCGGATATCGAGCGCGCAATTCGTACGGCTGATTTGGGTCTGAATCCAAACAACGATGGTCAAGTGATCCGCGTTCCTATCCCGCCTCTTACGATGGATCGGCGCCAAGACCTGGTTCGAAAAGTACGCAAGTTGACCGAGGAATACCGAATTCGTGCAAGGGCGACGCGTAAGGATTACAACGACATCTTCAAAGACTTGGAATCCGAAAAGGAAATCTCTGAAGATGAATCTCGCCGCTTGCAGGGTTTGGTACAAGATTCTACCAATAAGTGTATTTCTGCTCTCGACAGCGCATCCAAGACAAAAGAGCAAGAAGTTCTAGAAGTTTAATATGAGAATCCCCAAGCACCTCGCCATCATCATGGATGGGAATGGTCGCTGGGCTGTTTCCCAAGGAAAGCCGAGAACCTATGGTCACGAAGAAGGCGCCGAGCGAGTGCGGGAAATCGTGACGGCCTGTCGAGAACTAGGGGTTAAGGTATTAACGCTGTATAGTTTTTCGACAGAGAATTGGAAGCGTCCACCGGTAGAGATTCGCTCCTTGATGACCATTCTCAAGAACTATGTGACATCCGAGCGTAAGCTGATGATCGATAAAGGAATCCGCTTAAACGCAATTGGTCAAATCGATCGCATTCCTGTGTTTGCGCGGTTGCCGTTGATGGCGGTCATGCGCGACACCAGACACAACTCCGATATGATTCTCAATCTTGCTCTTTCCTACGGTTCTCGGGCCGAAATTGTCCGGGCCGTCCGTCAATTGGCTGACAAGGTCGCAAGCGGTGCCTTAAAATCATCTTCGATTTCAGAAGAAGCGATATCGCAACACCTTTTCACCGCTAATTTCCCCGATCCGGATTTATTAATTCGAACCTCTGGAGAGAGTCGGTTGTCTAATTTTTTGCTTTGGCAAGCTGCCTATGCAGAATTAATTGTACGACCGGAAGCATGGCCTGACTTTACGCGTGCCTCTTTGGAAGATTCCTTTCGAGAGTTTGCCAACAGAGAGCGTCGATTTGGCCTTACGGGAGAGCAGTTGAAAGAGGCGAAGTCGTGTTAGCAAGATTTTTAGCAGCCATTGCTGGAATTGCAGTCGTGCTACCCGTTCTATTGTATGGTGGCGTATTGGGCGTTCAAATTTTGGTGTCCTTTGCTCTGCTCGTTGCGCTGCGAGAGTACTTACGCATTGCATTTCCGGAAAAGAGATCGGTGTCCTTGACCGCGTTGTTCTTCCTCGTTTCCGGTGGTACGTGGGTCGTGTTGCTTTGGTTTCCCAACCACGGCACGGGCGCGCTTCTGCTCGCGAGCCTGTTATTCTTTGTTGG
>JAYYRF010000482.1:0-4835 GCA_036127535.1 Myxococcota bacterium
TGCTGGGTACGGGTGACAAAAGCGCAACAAAGAATGCATGGTCTTTTTTCTCTGATACAAATGTGGCAAGACAAAACTACTAATCAGTACATAAAGAGGAAAACATGTTGATCGTATCTTTACTCATACTCAATAGCGGCTGCATCACCGTCGAATGCGAACCCACCGAAGCAGCGGACACGGAAGACTCGTCCATTCCCACCCCTTCTCAAGACTGGGGTAGCGGTACCGAAAATGAAAGTACGACTCCCGAAGAGACCGAAGAAGAAGAAGAAGAAGAGCCATCAACCGAGTCAGAACCGACACCGGAACCAACCCCAGAACCCGTCGACTACCTCTTTAACGACGATGCGAGTCTCCTCTATGTGCAGGTTTGGAAAGACGAAGATGCTTGGGGCTCGGGATTTGCTCACAATCACGTCATGCGCTCCAGCAACTGGGAAGGTGTTGTAACCTACATGGAAGATGATCTTTCGTCTTGTAACTTTGACTTTGTGGTTCCGGTCAACGATCTTATCGTCGATGAAGACGTGATGCGCGAGTATGTAGGCTATTCCGATACCATTAACCAAAGCGATCGGGCAGAAATCCGATCTCACATGCTCGATTCTAATCAATTGGACGCAGAGAACCATCCCTACATTTCTTTCGTCTCCGCCAGTTGTTCCTTGGACAGCAGCGCAAAGCTTCGCGTAACGGGGGACTTCACGTTGGTCGGGACAACAAGAGAAGTTGATCTCGTCATGGACTTCATGATCGATGGCAATATGTTTTACGCGCGGGGTCGATTTGACTTCAACCACAGCGACTTCAATCTGACACCGTACAGCGCGTTAAACGGATTTATTCGCAACGACGAACCCCTCAACATTCACTTCGACATGGTTGGCTCCGCTCTGTAAATCGAAGATGTCCACACAATCGAGGGAGCCAAACGGCTCCTTTTTTATATTTGAAATCATTCTCATGACAATGTGTTCACGATAGCGGCTCTCAAGACCACTACGCTTCTTGGGGAACAAATGTACCGTGAAACCCAAGGGGTACCCGACTTTGGAGATGTACCCGTGCCAGTGCACCGTCTTGTATGTTTTCCGCATCAAAGATATCCAACGAGCTCTCGTCGGTCAGAGCGTTGTAGACATATCCCATCAAGTAGCCCTCCCCTTCCGGTGACGTGGCCGTTCGGGGAACAAATCGAAACTCTCCGCCCTGTTCGTAGGGCTGGAAATTGTATTTCCCTCGTTCCCTTCCATCTTTGTCATAGGACATCAACCCAGCAAATCGCGGAACCGAGGTTGAGAGCTCTCCCGTCGATGATATTAAGGAGAAAAAAGAGCGGTTATGCTTTCGACCGGCAAATCGCGCATCCAACATTCCAAAATCAACTCTCTCTTCACCCATTTGCCCCTCTGAAAGCAAGCCTTTTTGCGGATGGATTCGATACTCGTAGAGATGAGAGGGCTCATTGATATCGTACGGATCGCGTTCCCACATTTTCGGCATTCTGCTCACTTGCAGAACAATCTCACCCCTTTCATTCTCATAAGCATTCAGCGTATGAAAGATAAAGCACGTCTGAATAGAGAACCAACGTATATCTTTCGCCTCACCCGCATGCGGTAGCACGCCGACACGTGTCTCATAGCGATCTCCCCTCCACTCATATGGAAATTGCCCCGTCATCGCGCGCAAGGTTGAGAATACAATCGGCATGTCTAAGAAAATGGCATATCGTTCTGTGCATTGAAAGTCGTGTTGCATGGACGATTCCGGTAGATCGATATCGACCCTTCGAATGATCTTGCCCTCCGGATTGGCAACTCGATACTTCAAGAATGGATTGGAGAAAAAGTCCATACCGAAGAAATGTAGGTTTCCGGTGGTTGGATGTACTTTGGGATGGGCGGTAACCGCGCTTCTCAAGGTATTGTCAAATCGATAGACCCCCTTTGTACTCAAATCCGGATTGATCTCGTACGGAAAACCGATCTCCATCAGAGAAAGCAAACGACCACCGTAGTAAATAATCGAGGTGTTACTCATGTTGTCAGCCTTATTGAGGCTCAAGTTTTTTTGCTCCTTGACCAACGAGGTTTCCACCCATCGATTTCGGTAACAAAGAGCACGTCCGTTTTCAAACCAAACCCCATGCAGCATTCCGTCACCGATGAAGTAATGATGGGCATCGGCCCGAGGATTCCCACCATTTCGAACATACAACCCGTTGATCTCCTTTGGGATCGACCCCTCAACCATCAAATTGCGTCGATTCACCTCTTCAAAGACCGGTGCATGTCCTCCGTCGAGCCACCACCTATCTCCCATATACTCCCGAGAAGAGCACGACAAAGAAGCGGGAACCGTGACCAACAATCCCGTGGATGATAAAGAGCGAAGCAACTGTCTGCGATTCAAATCCATAGCTTTTCCCATCTCCATTTCATGTGTTTACATCAAAATAGACTCTCTTGAGAGAGCCGTCTACAAACTTTAAACGCTGATTTTTGCCCCAACGTAGATTGAGCAACTTTTGAAAAGAAGTTGAATGCTACAAAGCAACAACATTGGTTTTGCGACGCGGTACACGAAATCGCAAATGTTATGATACCGAAAGAATGCTAGACTTCAGAACGTGATCAATTTGAACGGGTTCTTTTTTTGCGCGATCTTGTACGGACGATCCGAACCATGATATTTTTACATGCCATTACCACAACCGAATCTACCCTTACCATGGATCTTTGTGCTCTATGACAAGTTCTGGAAATCACACGATTCGCATGGGATTGGGTGCGTGTCTTTTGCTTTGTTCGATGCTGGTTTTATGGAAACCGGTTCATATCGACGAAGCCAACTTTCTATCTCTTGCGCAAGGCTCCTTTCTCGCTCCACACAACGTTGCAATCAATTGGCAAGGAACGACAGAGCGAGCCTTTGACGTTCTTTCCAATCCTCCCGGCATCGCTTGGTACCTCTATCCTGTTCGAGATGGCTCACGGTTCCTTTTGCGCGCTTGGATGCTCCCGTGGAGCTTTCTCGCTTTGTGGGGATTTTGGATCTTGGGCCGTTTGTATGGCCAACGCTATGCTTTTGCAGCCTTTGCCGCCAGCAGTCCCGTTTTCGCCCTTTCTCACGGTGCCTTGTTACCCGATATGCCTCTTTTGGCCTGTACCGTTCTTGGATACGCTGTATTTTTGTCTCACAAGAGATACTTTTGGGGTGCTTTTTTGATCGGACTCGGATTTTGGTTTCGCTACTCTGCACTTGTTCCCGTAGTAACCCTCGTCTTGTGGGCTCTCCTGCAACCGGTAGACATACGGTTCAATGTGAAAATATGGATGAAAATCCTGTGCGGTATTCTGATTGCACCGGCGTTGCTCTTAATCCACGATATCTGGGCCTACAATTCTTTCCATTTTTGGCAGATGATATCCTTTCAAGGCCTGCCCAAAACTGGACTCCAGCAGTTGCATCAATTGCTGGCCATCTTTGCACAGGGTGCGTCCGGTGTATTTCTTTGTGTAGGGTGGCTCGCTTTACGCAAAGAGCGACGTGTATGGCTCTTATTGATTTTTGCAATCGTAGCGGTTGGACTTTCCCTCTCCTTGTGGAATGCGTTTTGGATCGCCGTTGGGTTTGCTTGTCTGTCTACGCTGCCCAAAACCAACACCTTGCGATGGGCCGGACTCTCGCTATGCGGCGGTATTGTATTCTTATTCCTTCTCCGATTTACCGCTACCCGCTATTGGATACCATTTCTTCCGCTATTGGTCATATATTTCAAACCCTTTTTGTTGAACCGATATATGCCCTTTTTCTTCGTCGCGAGTGGCCTACTCTCCACATTCTTGTGTCTGGACGATTGGGAATTTGCACGGGGTTATCAAAAGATTGCCACGGATATTCAAACCGAAGAACTCACCGGTCGACGCGGACTGGCCGGTCATTGGGGACTCCAATGGCATTTAGAACAACAAGGCTTCGTTCCACTCGAGGACGATCAGCCCCTTAATCACGACCATGTGGTTCATTCCCAAAGTGCATGGCCTCAAGAAGCGTCGGGTGGTATTCTAAAAAGGATGCGCCTTTGGGAGCATCGCAATCAAATTTGGGGACCGAGCGTGTATTCAGAAGAGACCCAATCCCACTTTCACGCCAATATGATCGCACCGGATGTACAGACCTATGCCTCTTGGGGATGGTATGGTTCACGATTCGATACGGTTACACTTTGGAAGCGATGCGCGGCGGATTGTACGGGCTGCATTTGGAATGTAGAACAAACCCCGCCCGCCTGTACCCCGTAGAGCCTACTCCGCTGGATACTTTTGGATGCGCTTGGCGGTCTGAACGACCTTTTCCGACGGATATGACAGCGCTTCGTGAATCAGGAACCGGCGCTGTAAAACCCCAGCCGCCTCGACCAAGGCAATCGCCAAATCTTCCTGCGAATCCTCTGATATCATACGGCGCTGCCGATCGAGAAAGCGCCGTGTGTCCCCACTGATCGTCCGGGCATCTTCAAAACGCCAAGAGGAGTGGAATTCTATCCCTCGCTGAGCACGCATGGAAGCTTCTCCTTTACACGGTTCTTGGATTTCTTTCTGAAGAATCGGAAGAACCTCAGCAAAGGGCTTGTTACCCCGCCAATCTGAAAGCCATACAATCACGAAGGCATCTTGCAGGAAAGGACCCAACTCGAGTTCAGGGAGGTACTCTGGAAGACATAAATCAGCGGTCTTCAACATAATATTCATGGAGAGATACACCGCGAGTTCCTCGCGAAACTCCGCGGAGAAACCGTGTGCGCTTTGGGATATCCAAACTAACTT
>JAYYRF010000483.1:0-5155 GCA_036127535.1 Myxococcota bacterium
GGGTTGGATATGCGCTTGAGTATATGTGCCTTGCTGAAGTGTGCATTGGGTAGGTCTTTGGCTTTCTCTTGTTCTTTTTGAATCGCGGCTTGGCGCTCTCTCTTTATGGTTGTAAACGCCTTTTTTCTTTCATCAGGGCTGAGTTGACGCAAACCTTCCATGACCTGGTCAAAGATTTTATCATCAGACATATCGACTCTCTTCTTGTTTTGATTGAATTTTAATTTGATATAGATTTTACTTTTTGCTGCCCAGCCGTTTTGCTTGGGCTTGAATACAAGCTTGTCCCGCTGGTGAAAACCACGTATCGAGAAAATCACTCATAAAACGTTTATCAGCGGAATTCATATTTTCCAAGATGCGTTGGTTAAAATAATGTCGGGTTTTTCCTGTACCGTTACCTGGTTTTTTAGCAATGCTGGTTGCAATTTCCATCGCTTTGTCCATAGGCTTGGCGGTTTTGTATCTTGCATACCCGGACTCCAATGCTTCTTGAGCATCTATAAGACGTCCTGTGGAAGCGATATCCAATGCGAATCGGGGAGAAGTGCGCGATTCGAGTAAGACACACGGCCCTGCGGGAACACTGACACCAAGATCGACTTCAGGCAGACCAAAGCGCGCTTTGCCTTCCCCTACGATTCGAATGTCAGAAGCGAGGCTAAGTATAAAGCCTCCTGCAACGGCAGAGCCTTCCAAAACGGTGATCGTAAAAGATTCGATGCTCAAGATTTTACCGAGTATGGATAGAAATCGATCGAAGAATGCGTGTAGATCTTCTCGAGGCCAAGATGCGATGATCGGTAGCGCGAATCCTCCGCTAAAAATCGAAGATCCGTCCGCGTCTATGATGAGTGTACTGGGCGGGGTTGGACGCTCGAGGAGCTCCCCCATCGACTGATCAAGCTCTTCGAGTAATGCAGGGGATAGTGGATTTCCACGACCGTTTCGGATGATTAAACGCGTAATGTTATTTTCCAGGTCTTTGATTTCGATTCCCATATTTGTCTCCTTATTCGATTCCTTGTCTTTCTATATCATCTCTCCAAACTTCGACACGAGGAGGTTCTCCGTTTCGGCTGGCTGCGCGAAACATTCCGCCCGTATTGAATGGCATGTATATTTCACCGCTCTGATCGATCGCAATGAGACCACCAGTGTCGTCGGGTAGTTCTGAGAAGATAATTTGATCAGCCGCGTCTCTCATTGATACGTTTCCAAACTCCATCCAATGAGACATGCGTCCGGCGATATTCGCACGAATAAAAAGTTCTCCATGGCCGGTCGCTGATATTGCACAGGTGCTATTTTTAGCATATGTAACCGCTCCCATGATGGCGGAGTCACCAATACGGCTCGCTCTTTTGTTCACCAAACCTCCTGTTGAGGTCGCAGCGACGACATTTCCGTGCTGATCTAAGGTTACCGCTCCGACTGTGCCTTTGGAAATTCCTTGCTCGACACCTTCGTGATCCAATATGATTTTTTTGGCTTTTTTGGCCCTTTGTAGTTGCTCCCAGCGATAGTCCGTGTGGAAATAGGCATGATCTTGAAACTCCAATCCAACTTCCTCTGCCAGCGCCTCTGCATCTCGACCGTACAGCATCACGTGTGGCGTATGGTTCATGACCGCTGCGGCGGCGCGAATTGGATTTCGAATCCGAGACACACCGCACAACGCGCCAGCCTTCATATCGGAACCACGCATGATCGACGCATCCATTCTTTGGACTCCATCAGCGGCAAAAACCGACCCCTTTCCTGCATTGAAGACCGGTGAATCCTCCATGATGGATACGGCCACAATGGCTGCTTCTTCTGCGCTACCACCGCGTTTTAAAATTTCGTTGGCCGCCATTATCGAGCGTCTGAGATCGACTCGTGCGATTCTTTCTCTTTCTGCACCCAAGTTTTCCGGCGTACTCAGGCCTGCTCCTCCGTGGATTGCTACACCATACATATATATTTCCCAATCAGAATAAATGTAGCTTCTAACGTCTAAGCCCCCCTTCTTCAAGAATAAATTCGCTTCTCAAACGGCGACCTTTTTGCATGATTTAGATAATTATTTGGGTGCAGGAGGTAAACCGAGTTCCTTTTCGTAGCTTCTCCAGATCGGATTGGAAAGCAGGGCTGCGCGGTCTCTCAGGCTCAAGGAAAACGGCAGAGCCTGGATACACTTGAGGTCGGGCTTCTTTTGTTTCAGTTCGTGGCAGGCTTTCAAATACGGTATACGCTGACGCAAGCGATCCATCGGAATGAAATGTTGGTTAAATTCGCCGTCTCGGATTCGTTCTACCAGTTTACGATGGCTGTCGTTGGTCGACCACTGCTCGAGTATGCTGCTCACCTTCTTGCGCATGAGCTTTTGTGCGAGATGACTGTGCATCAGGGCTCGTTGTTGTAGTCCGATGTTTTGGGGGTAAATGTCTTGGCTTTTGCACAAAAGTTTTAGTTTTTGAACGGCTTCGTGAAAGCGTCCATTTGCGATATGCCACTCTGCATAGAGAGCGCGTGCGCCAATCATGACATCGAGCCGACTGGAACGACACAGTTTTTGGATGGTACCAATAATATGAAATGATCCGTAGTTGATGCTTTCCAGGCACTTTAAAAGGTTTTTTGCGTCTTGGTTGGCCTGCAAGTGCAAAGCGGCAATCCAGTCTCCGTCCAAACGACACAAAAGTATCTTTCGATAATGCTCTAAAGATACGCCCTTGCGCATGAGGCGCTGCAAAAATACCCATTGCCGAATGGTATCCGCTTCTTCATCGATCCAAGACTTGAGGGTCATACACGCTTCCATAAAATTGCCGCGTGAGATGTAGCGCGCAATTTTGCAGTATACAAGACCTTGAATCTTTGGCGAGTTGAGCAATTTTAAGGTCTCAACCGCATTGGGATGATTGAGAATAATACTGTCTAGGGCACCAAAGCGCAGACTCCAACGGCCGTTTTCATATACCAAGATCTCTTTTTGTTGACTGAGTTGTTCCCCAAGCTCTTTTGTCGAGCCTTCGATGGCGGATGCGAGTATCGATGAGCGCAAGTTTCCACCGAGTGCAGCGAGCAAGATCATACACTGAATACTTTTGGGCGGGTATTCGTATAGTTTTTTACGCCACTTTTTACCAAAGGAAGAGGGGACCCAACTTCTGGAGTCGTTCTGTTTTTTATGATCGGCGAACAGGTGTGCTAAGCTTTGGGAACCGCCACTAAAATAGTATAGATGCGGTAGATAGGATCGTACGTTTAGACCTTTGTCTTTGAGTAACGTTGCCATCAAACTCAGTGTGTAGACTTTGCTCGTCTCTGGTTTGGTCGGAGATAGAGAGAGACTTCTGCGGAGCTCCTTTGCAAATACGGTTCCGTTGCTCGGGCGACGCTTTGGGTACGGAGACAAAGCGCGCTGTAGAAGATCGTAGAGCCGCTGCGGAATCTCTTTGGGGAGTTTGGGTGGTATACTTCTGCGGTTTTGTGCTTGCTTATCATTAGAGTATCGGTCATAAGGCAAGTCGCCCGAGATCATTCGGCACAGTACGCTGGCGAGCGCATATACATCGACGGAGGGTGTGAGTCTTTTGCCTTCGTGCTGCTCAGGGGGGGAGTAGCTGCGGGTACCAAAAAAACCGCCCTTTCCCGTTTCATTCAGAGGACGTGCCAGCTCAAAATCAATGAGATACGCTTTTCCCTTTGCATCGACGAGAATGTTCTTTGATTTTATGTCTCCGTGAATCCAGTTTTGCTCATGTAGTTTCCCCAAAGCTTCTGCTATGTCGCTGCAGATTCGTACGGACTCCTTGGTGCGATTGGGCACTGGAATCTTACGGGAATAGGAAGCGGCGGATATGCCCTCGATAATATCCATGACCAAGTATGACCAGCCATCACTCGTAATACCAAATGCATAGATGGGGGTGAGGCAGGGATGCGAAAAGCTATTGGGTATATCGAGTTCTTGTAGGAATCGACGACGCTTTTTGGGGCGTCGTTGGATTTTGATCGCTACCTTTTGTTCCCAAGGCCCTCGCGCAGCGAATACCTCACTGCTGCCACCTTTTCCAAGCCGGTACAATATGCGGTATGGACCGATTTTTTGCTCGTTAATACTCAAGTTGTTCTCACAATCAAAACTGGAATTCGCTTAACCGTTGGATTATCCTTAAGAAGGCAATAGATCATCTATCCGGTTTTTGAATTTGAAACCCCTATTTTAAAAAGTAAATTTTGAGAAGTGTTTGGTGCCCATACTAAAATTCTTTAGAGACAATCAGCTTTTGTTTGTACAAACCGTTCAAAGTCGTGTCATCATCGGCCGCTCGGATCGCTGCGATATCTCTCTTCCCGGACCCGATATCAGCAGAAAACACTGTATGATTTCTACAATAAACGGAGAATGGCAACTCGTCGATCACTCTCGCCATGGTACATGCGTGAATGGAGAGAAAGTAGACCAATGCGTATTGAACTACGGATCGCAAATACAAATTTTAAACTATCGGATCGATTTTTTAGATGGTTGGTCGACCAACCAAGCAACAGAAGAAATTGTGGAGTCAGAAGAGCACCTCTTTATCATTACAACCGATAAAAAAGTTCACAGTTATTCTGCGGAGCTCATTGTCGTGCAAGGAGATCGAACCGTACAACGTCTGCCGCTTATGCGTCCACGACTAAGTGTTGGTGCGAAGGGGAGCGATATTTGGATACGGGATCCGAAAATACTGCAGCATCATTGCTTTCTAAGAATATCGAGGGGACGTGTAATGCTGGAGCCCGGAGAAGGACCCGCTTTTTTAGATGGGCGGAAGGTTTTGTCGATCACGCCGTTGTATGCGGAGGAAGAGTTTCGTATTGGTGATAGTTTTTTGTATGTAGAGCGTCGTGTGAACGTCGAGGAAGATCGCACAGAGCAATTCGGAGATATGGTGACCAAGTCACCCATGATGCAAAAGATATACGGTCGGCTTCGTCGATTTGCTTTACACGACTTTCATGTTTTAATTTCTGGCCAAAGTGGTACGGGTAAAGAGCTGGCTGCCCGTGGGATTCATCAACATTCGGTACGAAAAGAAAAGCCCTTTATCGCTGTGAACTGTGCCGCCCTCCCAACAAGCTTAATAGAATCCGAGCTTTTTGGTCATGTGCGAGGAGC
>JAYYRF010000484.1:0-3350 GCA_036127535.1 Myxococcota bacterium
TACAATGTTAAGTAAGATACGGATCAGCGACGATGCTGCACTGCATTTTTAAAGATAAGGTTTAACAATGAATAGTTTGATTTCTCTAATGATCATGGGTTCGGCATTAGCCCAAGAAGCGGATACCTCTGAGATCAAGAACATTCAGAAGGAGCAACGCAATCTTCGTAGGCAAATCGGCGCGGAGATGCAAACCGAATCGTGGGAAGAGGTCGACCGCAAATATAAGTCTTTGCTGAAGCTTGAGCGGCTTGACGTACCTTTGCGGTTCGAAGACCATATTGCTGGTGCGATGGGAGCCGCAGAGATAGGAAATTTATCCGCTTGGATTAGCCGCTTGGACCGCGCGATTAAGTTAAAGCCCGACGCAGCGGAGAGAAAGATTTTGGAGCAACTCAAGCAGGAAACGAGTTTTATTGAACTGGACGGCTCCAAAGAGCAACTCAATATCCGGGAGGAACTCGACAATCCAACTTACGTCAAAGCAATTCGCAACGCAAACAAATCGATTGAAAAGACTGGTGTCTTTCGGGGACGCCTTCCGCTGGGAACGTATGAACACGGGGCGCGTGGTTTTTCTCTCACCGAGCGAGGTCCCTCATTTTTTGAAGTTGTGGTTGAGGTGCCGGCAACATCCACTGTTGTAAAGGACTTGAGCGTAGAGGATTCACGTCGCTTTTCCAAGCCCATATTGAGCAGTAAGGAACTGGAAGAACTCAAACAAATTCAGCTTGGATACCGAGACAGCATACAAGCAGCATTACTCCAACAATCGTGGGGAGATGCGGATTCGTCATATCGTCGGTTGTATGCATACCAAAACAGCAACTCTCCGCTCAGCTTCCAAGACCATGTCTCCGGTGCACGCGCAGCAGCGGAGTCCGGAAATATTCAAGATTGGGTGGTTCGATTACAGCGTGCGGTAGAGCTTGAACCCAAATCCAACGCGGCGGAGTGGTACGAGCAACTTCGTGTGGATACCGCAGAAGTGAATATTCAAGGTCCGAAACAGTCCATCCAAATTATCGGTGAGGTCGCCGATCCTCTGTATGCAACGGCGATTCAATTGGCGAGTCAGCAAATTGAACAATCGGGAGAGTTTGCGGGTCGTCTACCGATTGGTGTCTACAGCTATGGTTTAGAGGGCTTTCGTCTGACCGCCAATGGGACAGAGAAACTGTCCGAGAGTGACCTGGCTCGTCTTCGTAACTCTTCGTTCTCCTTGAAGCGTATTCAGCAACTCTTTTCCTCTCTGTTGAAAGCTCCGACGCAACTGCGCCTGCGCGGCGGTTTAAATACCCTGTATTTCGGATCTGAAGGGAGAGAGATTGCCACGCAAGACTTTTTCTCTGCGGGTCCAGTCTTTGGGATTGAATATCGTCGAGAAGCGGGAAAGATCGGGAGTGGTTTTGAAGGAAACGCCTACTTCAATTTATCGTCCAATGCGTTTATCGGTGGCTTATACGGATCGGTCTTTGTCGATTATCAACTGGGTAAAGGTCGGTTGGGTGGGGGGGCTCGCTATGATTTTTCCGGTGGACGTGTACTGGGTGTTATTTTGCGCGATCCCGATGATTGTCCCGCTTGTGACGAAGAAGATCTCAACTCACAACTGGTTCCGGGGGTAGCGCTTTCGCTCGGGCTTTGGATGGGATATACCTATCCGATTCGTGATCGCATCCATATACAGGCACGGCTTGGCTTTCGCCACGATTCCGCTCGACTCTACATCGATAATGATATAGCAGCAACCCTTCTGATGCCTTTTTAGTCTTTGGGAACGGGTCGTTCTTCCATATAGATCACTCGTCCAAGATCCTCTAACACCGATTCCCGCGTTTGATGCCCCTTGGGCGCTTCCAAAGCATCCAAACCGTCTATAAGCAAGTAGGCGGGGCCTTCTTCGCGCAGCTTTCCGAGTTCGAGTTTGAGGATTGCATTGCGGGTTCTCTTTTGCTGTGGGAGGATATACAGTCCTGGTAGGCCGTCGAGTGCGTCAAGCACTCTCTCTGGAGATGGGCACAGTATGATTTGTGCATAAGGGAGGAGCCTTTGGATGTGCTCCATGAGTTGCTCTTCTTTGGGGGTTTTGTCGTGATATTGGTAGCGAAAGAATTCGGCGGGGATATCCTTTTTGCGAAAAAGGGCTGTATGGCGTCGAGCCAACCGGTAAATCACCAACAGACCCACCGCTACAAGCCCCCAAATCCAATTGCGTGGTTTAGGAGCATCGGAGGTAAAAGATTGCTGTTGAATATCAGCACGAATCGAGTCACCTTCTGTATGTAGACCAATCCAAACGATATCGGTCTGCATCGGACAAGGAACCTCTCCTTGCCACAACGGAAAATTTTGCGTTGAGCGCAGCTCAACAAAACAAGACAGCCCGCCCGGATCCGGAATAAATACACTGTAAATTTCATCTCCGGCATGCCTATCGACCCCCTGACCGTCGTCGTGAATCGGATAGCCGTTTAGATTGTACAGAAGAATTGGTTCAGGCACATCGGTAAGGATGACGGTACCCGATTGGGGATTGGACATGGCGAAAGGGAGTAGACTGAGAAGGGTTACCATGTACCGGTGCTGGGCATAGATAGCCAAGGTTCTTTGGCCGGCAGTGGTTCTCCTTTTTGCAAAAGCTCGATGGAGATTTGATCCGGTGAGCGTACAAACGCCATCCGACCATCGCGCGGCGGACGGAGTATGCTTACACCACTGGACTGTAGCTTTTCACATATGGCGTAGATGTCATCGACGGCAAAGGCCAAATGGCCAAAATTTCGACCGCCGCTGTAGGCCTCTTCTTGATCCCAGTTGTAGGTAAGTTCGATCATTGCGGTATCATCGTCTCTATCCGTAGAGAGAAAGACCAATGTGTAACGACCTCTTTCTCGATCCGAACGACGCACGATGGTTAGACCCAAGAGGTCGACGAAGAAGTGCAAAGCCGCGTCGAGATCGTATACCCGAATCATGCTGTGTAAGAATTTCACTCTCTTTTCCCATGTATCTGGGGTGGATACACTAGTCCCAAATCACTTTCTGCTTTGAGTCGTACCAACCGTCCAGTTTGTCTTTGATCTTTTCTTCGATGGTGTTGCGGCGTATTTTCATTGTCGGCGTGAGGCAATTGTTTTCTGTTGTCCATGCTTCTGAGATTACCACGATGAATTCCAATCGCTCGTGATGTTCTACTTTCTTATTGACCGTTTGCAGAAGGTTTTCCAACGCTGTGTTGAACTCTGCTTTTCGGCTTCCCACTTGGGGACGAAGATCCTCTGCCAGTATGACTTGCGCGTAGGGTTGTGGATATCCGAGTCCGGAAACGCAACTCAACTCGATGTGTG
>JAYYRF010000485.1:0-14449 GCA_036127535.1 Myxococcota bacterium
TTCGCGGCATAGCGCTGCTCTTCTAAGAAGGAACGCTGGACGGAGGATACATGCTCTTCCGATAGACCTTTGGACAAACGCGCGGCCACCGAAGCGGTGGTTGCAAAAACGACCCGATCGAAAACAGCGCTCTGGTTGTCACCGTCTCTCGAAAAATGTACGCGAAAAGAACCCTGCTCCTCCGAGACGCTCTCTACCAACGTTTTACGCCGCACTTTTGCCTCTCGCAACAATGCGGAACAAATTCTGTCGATGCCTTTATTCAGAGTATAGAACTTAGCACCCGCCGCATGTGCACTCAATCCTACAAAGAGGCCTTCCGATACGTCCTCACAAGAGAAATACCAAAAAGGTTCAATGCCGGGGCGCACCAAAGAGTGATAAATGTTATCCGTAAGAACCGCTCGAGCGTGATCCGCAATCGAGCGCTGATCCACTTCTATCAATGTACTTGGATCTGCAATATCGTAGCGCTTTCTCTTAAGGGTGACACCCAACATCCAAAAAGCCATCTTGGCTTTTTCCATCCAGGTCAAAAATGGATATTGTAAAAATGAAATCATAGAGCCGACATTCAGCGATGCCAGTCTCTGATCTCGAAACAGACCGGATATCCGATTCATTTCCTCAATTTCGTTTTGAAATCCTCGCTCTTTTGCAAGTTCGAGCAGCCGCGGATAAAAGTTCGTAACGAATCCCGCTCCGGTATCCAGTATGAAACCATTTTTACGCAGGCTCTTGGTACGTCCACCGATCGCTGCGTCTCGTTCAAACACGACGACATCCA
This sequence comes from Myxococcota bacterium, assembly GCA_036127535.1. Lineage (GTDB taxonomy): Bacteria > Myxococcota_A > UBA796 > UBA796 > UBA796. Next base: position 788 of record JAYYRF010000485.1, read on the forward strand.
TTCCCTTCTTGGACAGCGTGTATGCAGCAGCTGCACCCGCAGGGCCAGAACCAATAATCGCAACCTTCATCTCGCACCCAGCTTGTTGCGCCACATTTGATGAGTGCGGCCAACCCATGGCGCCGCGCGCTCCAACTGACGACTCACTTGCAGAACCAAATGATCCTGCCCCACTCGAGCCCCAATTTGAACGCCGAGCGGTAATCCTTGTTTGTTAACCCCCATCGGTAAGCTCGCCGCGGGTGCTTTCCAAAGATTAAACATGGCCGTAAAAGCACCGAGACGAGCCGCTCTACGGAAAACCTCGATGGGAGATCCATCCGAAAAAGAACCGATTGGTGGTGCGGGAGATGCTACTGTCGGAGACAGTAAGAGATCGGCATCTCCCACCAAGTGATCCAAACGCGCACAAAAGCGTTGTTGAATTGCTTCAACATCCGCCTTGGAAAATTTCTTACCCTCTTTGCGAAGCCAAGCGGTTAGCGGCTCAACCCATCGTTCAGAAAGAATCGGTATGTTGGAGAATGTAAACTGCCAAATGGGTGAAAATTCATCTGCCGATCCTTCGATCGACGGAACCTCAATCACACGATGACCCAAAGCTTCCAATATGTGAGCCGTATTCTCCACACACGCCTTCACTTCGGAGTCGACCTCACCGATGGGAGATTGCAGACACATATGAATACGAAGAGAAGCGGGTTCTCTTTCTAAGGCTTGCATACAAGAACCTTCACCAGCAAAGATTCGCTTTGACAGTACATCGAGCATCGCAGCCGAGTCCTCTACCGTATGGGTGACAGAACCCATGACACTCAATCCAAGATGGTTGGCTGGCCCATGTAGATTTCCCAAGAGAGAGAGCGATGGTTTGAAGCCGTATAAGTGACAAAAAGAAGCTGGTATTCTGATGGAGCCACCACCATCAGAAGCATGTGCAATTGGCAGAAGCGCACCTGAAACGGCTGCGGCCGATCCTCCGGAAGAGCCCCCCGGTGTACGATTGGGACTCCATGGATTCCGAGACGGAGGATGGAACATGGGTTCTGTCACGGGAAGAGCCCCAAACTCAGAGGTTGTAAGCTTTCCCAAAGAGACCCCTCCCCCTGCATATAGGCGTTTTGCTGTTTCTGCATCAAAAAGCGGAAGAAAGTATCGATACGAGCGGGAACCAAAATTCGTTCGAATTCCCCGCGTGGGAACAAGATCCTTAATTCCCATCGGAACCCCGTGAAACAGAGGGAGTCTCTCTCCACAACGACGTCTTTTATCGGCTCTATACGCCGATAAAAGGGCACGCCTCTTCGTTTGACGAATAAAAGCAAACCAAGAAGGATTATACTGTTCGATGCGTCTCAAATAAATCCGAGCGAGCTCAACCGCAGAAATATCACCGGTTCGAATCAGTCTCGCCTGTTCCAGTGCACTTCGAAACAATATCTCTTCCATAGAACCACTTTTCCTCAAAGAGTGATGTCCAAGAACACCATATGATAGATGTACAAGATATCCCCTTCCAAAAGATTTGTATTCCAAATGACTCTAGAAAAGACAAACGGCCGCTAACGGCCGCCTTTTAATTTGTGATCTTTATAACTAGAGCCGAACCCCCATTCGATCGAAGACTGGAATACCCTTTTCGAGTGCGATCGCAACAGCCGCCACAACCGCATCGGATGCGTCTTCGGCATGCAACGGCAAGAGAAGGTAGTCGACATCCGTCTCGGCAGCTTCTATGATGCCTTGCGCAATCTCGGTTCCATACAGGCTGTCTACCGCTTCTTGGAATACAACGATTTTGTTTCCGTTGGCATCGCATACTTGCTGGAGTTCTTCAGGTATGTGACCGATCGTGCCAATAATCAAATCGATTTCACCTGCGAGTAACTGCCAAAGCTCGTTTTCAATTGCCAATCCCTCTTCGTTGGACAGATACACACGCTCGTCTATTTGTAGGCTTTCCTTTGGTTCTACGTATTGATCTTCACCGACTTCATATATAGCGATATTGATCTCTGGTATTGTATCCACCAAAGATGCGCCCGAAAGAGTAGACTCTCCTTGAGACATATCCAGCGTCATATATACACCGTTATCGACGTCCTGTTCCACTGTGAGATCAGAGGTGCCTTCGGTTTGGACTTCGACGGGTGTCGCTTCTGGGTTTCTATGCTCTTCGCCTTCGAAGGTAGAGCAAGCGCTTAGGGTGGTGACCAATGTAAGTAGGAAAAGGATATTCTTTTTCATGATTTTCTCCAAAAATTCGTTTCGTTGTGACTTTTCGAAAGGTTGGAGAGATTTTCTCCTTCGGCAGCTCGGCTATCTTTCATTCAGAATGCGAAGACCCGTGGCTTTGCGTCCCCCCTTTTCAGAGGGTTTGCCCTTTCGGGATGTACCCAGTACATGTAAATTAGTAAGCGGAACTTTTATTAAAAACATGAAAAAAAAAATATAATTTTTTTTCCGTATACCAATCAATTGGTCATGTTCAGTCGTTTAACGTGCTGTAAAACAGATCCAGGCCTTCACAATAACATGCGATGACGCCGCTTCCCTGATCGGCTCGAATATATCCATCGACAACCGTTAAGTCGTTCCATCCACCTTCTCCTTCCTCCGAGAGTTCAGCAAAAAGAGCTTCTGATACAAACGCTTTCTCTTCGCTGATGATGGAATTAATCGTGAGCGTTCCGGCGGTAACCAATAAGTTTTTACCACCATCTCCCAGCGTTGGATCACCGAAGAATACGGTTGCCCCTACATTTTCATGGATGTCAGGCAACCCGACGTTCAAGGTTTGGGGCAGCTCGGATAGAGTTGGGCGCGCCCGGATGATCACTTGCGGATACTCGGGCAGTTGCCCGCTGGATACCATGGAACAAACATCGACCTCTGCTGCTGTTTTATATCCTGCGAACACGGCTAGAATACCATTTTCATCTTCTGACATTTCCCAAATAAAGGATTGAAAAAACTGCTCGGAACCTTCTTGCCCATAAAAGGATTCTATGTGGGCTACCATACTATTAATCGTGCACTCTCCAAGCGGTGGCTCCTCCGAATTGTTGACATCATTATTACCGGTATCTTGTGGATTGTCGGGAATATCACCGGTTTCTTCTGGTTCAGAAGAGTCCGAACTTCCGCTGTCATCACCACCGGTGTCTTCTGGGCTGGACGTCTCTTCTGGTGCTGCCGTATCCGTTTCGGATTCGGCGGTATCGGATTTGTCCAAAGCCCCACAAGCAATAAAACCACCGATAAACATCGTATGAACTAGCATATTATCCTCCATGCGTAGATCGACTATGCTCACTTAATAGCACAGAAAATCGAATTCGAGAATTCCAAGCATCAAAAGAAGCGGAGCTTTTACGATTCGATGACACCCCTCGATTAAGGTGGATTTCCATTCTCGTCAGGCATTGTACATTGCTGAACGTAAACCGGGGAAGAGAGCCCTGACGCATCCTCTACGACAAAAAATAACTCATACGTCGTAGAATAATATGGAAATCCGCCTTTTAGGAAAAAGTCAATTGCAATATTCGACTCATCGGTATCGCAGATTCCGTCGCTTGTCGTACCGGACAAATCATACGATCGAGCACCTGTAGATACGGCACCGTCTATCTCACTGTCTACTTGCAATGTCATCGCATATGCGGTCAAATCACCATCGGTGTCCGTAACCCGTACATTGATATTGATGAGCGGCAGTACTTCTCCGTCATTCGGAGAATACGTCATCCCCGGATACGAACAGACCACTTCTTGGATGATCGGAGCGGCACCACCACAATCCTCGTTGGGCAAGTATTGCTCAATGTCACATGTTTCCGGATCGTGTGGTGGCAATATACAATCTGATACCAGCAACATGGCGGCATCTGTCCCTTCCTCCGTTGAACAATCGCTGCTTTGCAGGGAACGTGCAACACAAGAGAAATAGTCACCCAAACAGTTCGGCTGAGACTGGCAAGCCAAAGACGCGGTTATTGAACTGTAATCTACCGGTGAATCCAACAATGGGCTTTCTTCTGCGCACGTATTGTAGGCCAAAGCAGCGTCTTCACAGGAGAGTTCTGTACTGGATTTCCGAAGCTGTCGACAACCCAAAAGTAAAAATAAGAGAGAGAGTCGGTGCATAACCATGTCCTATCAACTCTCTCATTATACTATGAGTTATGAGATTTTATTGAATTTGCTGCGCAAATTCCTCCGCGTTGTTTCGAAGCAAGGAGGCCAACGTGTCCAGCGCTACAGATGCGTCCATCACTTCTTCTGGAGACTCGTACAAAGCGTTAGACAAAGGCTCTGGAATAGAACCAATGGCCATGCGAGCATTGTGAATCGCGTCTTGAATTTGCTGATCTAAGTCTTCTCCCCCATGGCTGATGAAGTAGTCCGATAAGCTCAGAGAAGATCCCATGTATAGATCTTCGATAGCCTCGATATTGTAACTGAGATCGAGCAAGGAGTTTTCGCTGTACGAGGCCTCTAACGCCTCTTCATTTTCCATACGCAGTGGCTGCTCCAACTTTATCACAGACATCTTGGTACTCAGCTCTATCATTCCTTTTAATAGAACGGCAATCGCTTCTTGCTCATTTTCGAATACGCTGCTACCCAGTCCTGCTTTTTTGATTTCCGATGCATAGTCCTCTCCTTGTTCGAACCAAGCATTTTCAAATCGCTCTGCAACATCTAAATTGATTTGGGTCAGTGATAAGAGATACTCACATCGTCTTGCATCAACCGTGAATTCTTCAATAATCTCTTCGTTACTGGTATGAGAATGCAAAAGATAACCCAAAGCAGGATAGCCGGTACTGGTATCCGCTCGATTGATGTTTTCAAGGGTTTGTGTATCCAATGTAGCGTTGCCAGATATTAAGTCTTCAATTCCAATACCGCGTTCTGGCCAGTTATCCAGCTTTCTGGATATATCGATATCTTGATCGATATACGGACCAAATCCCAATACTTCAATGGTTTTCAAAGCGCGCTTTCCACCACTCCAAGCGAAGCGAAGATTTTCCAATCCGGCATCGCTGGGCTCCATGCAGAAGCTCTGTCCCAACCGGTGTAGAGATTCTGCTGTAACAACCATCTGCGCGACGTTTGGTAAAATGGTTTCTTCAACGGTTGCTTCCAAAATTTCGTTGGTGTCTTGCACTTCTTGTGTAACTTCGCCGCATGCAGAGCCGAAGGCGACGAAAGAGAGAACGATGGTCGTATGTATATTGTTCATTGGAAACCTCTGTAAAAGACGTGTAAGGCATGTAGCGGTAAAAGGAATTACAACGTGAGTTTTTCTTTAGTTTTTTTTATAAAAAAATCGCACTTTCCTTCATTAAGAGCTTGTTTCAATGTTTTCGCATTCAATCCCACTTGATCTTTTGCCCAAAAAATAATAGAATGGAACGTCGACCACTCTGAAGATTCATGCTGACTTTTCTATTCGCCGTCTCCACCACCTTTGCCACAGAGCCTTTTAGCCACCGAGCTCAGGGCGTCTTTCACTGCGTCGAAAAAGACACCGACTTGAAGCAAAAAAAAGCGGCCGCTCTAAAAAAGACGCTCTCAAAGACCTCCTTTCTCATTCGTCCGCTAGCGAGTTCTCGACTGGAGGACAAGCCTGATATTTGTAAACAGTATCGAATATCGACCAAAGATGCGGAGATGAAAGTGCAGTGTGATGACAAGACCCAAATTACACTCATGCTCGACGGAACGCCGACCATATACCCCACAAAGGATGGCCCTCTCTCCGTTATCGCACAAGTGAAAGACAATCGGATCATACAAACGTTTCAGGTTAGCAAAGGTGGATTATCGGTCGAGTACATCTTTCACGAAGATCATTTGCAAGTGATCAAAACCATCGACAGTTCGTATCTCGGTACGCCACTCGTAGTTTCTGTAGATTACCGTCCAGAAAGCAAAAAATAAAAAAGGCCGCACCATAATGGCGCGGCCTTCCCGTGAACGAGAAGTTACTGCTTGGTACAGGAAAGGTAAATCTGGCTACCACAACTCGAACCAGAATACGAGGATACAACAACCGTAAAGGTTCCTTCGTCGTCGACGAGCCAAAGCGCATCGTAAGAGAAAGACTCCGTTTGTCCCATTCCATTCTGATCGATGGTTCCCAACATCGAACCATCCTTCCAAACGTCGACGATAATATCAACTCCGCTCGGTGCAGAGACCGTACACTCGAAATCGTCATCGTCTGGCGGTGTCAAGCTCGAGTAATCGTACAGGTAGAAGGAAACCGCATCTACATCGGCTTCGTGGGTCAAGTACATCGACGCAGTAACGCTATCACCAATCGCATCGAGTTCTCCAATATCAACCGGGTTGTCGGCATCGTATGGCTCTTGGTAATCGATGTTTTCGTCGATGGCGCCGTTGCAGTTATTGTCGATACCATCGCAAGATTCCGATACACTCGGGTTGATGCTTGCGTCGCTGTCGTTACAGTCCGCTTCGCTATCCGATCCGTCGCCGTCCGCATCGAAACGATCACCACAATCATTACAGTCGGTTCCCAAAGCACATACGTCATAAACAGAATTGCTTCCGCCATCGTCACAAACGTTATCGTTGGCGTAACTACAGCTGTTATCACACAGCAATGTTGTATCTACATAATCGGATCCGTCGCAATCTTGATCAATACCATCATTCGCGACTTCGGCAGCACCCGGATAGGACGTATCGTCTGTGTCGTCACAATCCAGCTCAACGGTGGAACTGGAAGGCAGTGCACCGCCGTCATCTTCGTAATAACCATCTTCGTCGAGATCCATACGGGGTCCGCAATCACTACAGTCCGATCCGATATCACACAGCGAAAAGTTGGCATCGTTGCCGCCATCATCGCAGTAACCGTCATTGTCCCAACTGCAACTGTCATTACAAGCCCCGTCGGTGAAGTCGGATCCATCGCAGTCTTGGTCGATGCCGTCGTTGTCATAATCAGCCATCCCGGGATTAATACTGTCATTGGTATCATCGCAGTCTAGCTCTAGGGTTGTATCGAGCGGCGTTACCCCTTCATCGTCGTAGTAGCCGTCTCCGTCGTTATCGTAACGAGGTCCGCAATCGCTACAGTCAGCACCGAAGGAGCACAAGCCGTAGTCAGCGTTGGGTCCACCGTCGTCACAAACACCGTCGCCGTTCCAAGAGGCAGTACTACAGCTGTCGCTGCACAGACCTTCTTCGTCAACACCATCGCAGTTTTGATCGATACCATCTTGGCCGATATCCAACGCATCGGGATTGATCGTTGCATCTTCATCGTTACAGTCAGTTCCACCACTGTCGATCGACTCGTAGCCATCACCGTCCACATCGTTGTTTACCGATACGGCGTCTTGGCCGTCACAATCCTCGTCGATACCGTTATCGGTAATGTCTACCGCACCCGGATTGATATCTGGATCGTTGTCGTCGCAGTCGGTGCCGCCGCTGTCCGTCGATTCGTAGCCATCTTGATCGATATCGTTGGGATTCGTCAATTGGCAAGCGTCGTTCATCGCACCCGGTGTACCAAAGTCACCGGTTCCAAGAGCGCTGCTCGATACACACCAGTTGGCTCCGTTGTCATTGTCGGAAGCGCTGTAGTTACTTGGATTGAGACTCATACTCTTCCCATTGGGATCTGGGAAATTGGGTCCACCATCGTACGATACCTGATCGATCGTGACACCGTTGTAAGAGAGAACGATTCCATCATCAGAGTTTGTCAGATTAAAGTTGCTGTATTGGAAAGCGACCTCAACCCCTCCGTTGGTATCCATATTGTTGTTAAGACCGAATACAACGTGTTCTCCAGCGGGAATCTTGACGTCGGTTACCGTAAAATCGATATCGCCTTCATTTCCAACTTCTAAGCCTTCTAAGTCGATCTCGTCTTCCGTATTGTTGTAAATCTCGAACCATTCTCCGTCTGAATCATCCACTGCACTGGGATTGTTCATAATTTCGGTGATAATGAGGTCACCAGCCTGCACGTTGGCGAGCCCGTCAATTCCCTCTGCTTCGGTGCGATCATCTTCTCCATCGCAATCTTCATCTATATCGTTGTCCGGTATTTCATCAGCCCCCGGATAAATGGTGTTATTGAAATCATCACAATCTCCGCCATTTTCGGTGTAGCCATCTTCATCGTTATCGATGTCAGCAGGATTTTCCGGCTCATCTGTCGGCTCTGATTCCGGCTCGGACGTCGGCTCGGACGTCGGCTCGGACGTCGGCTCATCTGTCGGCTCTGATTCCGGCTCGGCTTCGGGCTGTGCCTCGGGCTCCGCTTCGATATCCGGATCATCTACATTCGGCCCATCATCCTTAAAGCTGCTTGAGCACGCGACCATGCTGAGACTGTAAAATACAAGTATGCTTCGAAACATATTATTCTCCTTTTTAGATTTGATTCCAGCATATCAAAAAACAGATGACCCCCGAGGCGACTTCTGCAGAATCCCTCTCAAATCTGGTCATTTGACATCAAAAAGTTACACTTCTACGGTAATTTATGCGATGGATCTGCTGATCGGCGATCGCTCTACTCTTCGTTTGAAACCAACTTCGTGGTCTCTTTCGTGAATTCACTCGTACCCCACTCTGAATCGCGAAAGCGACGTGCTGCTTCTTTCTTGCGACGCTTCTCTTGCTGCAATTCAACGAGATGATGATGGGTTGTGAAATAAGGCAATGAATGCCCTACCATGTCACGTAGAGAATCAAAATTATGCTGTTCCATGAACGCTTCGAGTCCTTCAGCCATCTCTGTCACCATCTTGAATCCTTGCAGCATTGGTCCTGTACAGCTCTGTACGGTGGAAGCGCCCACCAAAATGTGTTCGATTGCATCGTTGGCACATGTAACACCACCGATTCCAGAAATGGAAAATTTGGGTGCAGCCTGTGCGATTTGGGCAACCATACGCAGGGCAATGGGTTTTACAGCAAGATAAGAGTAGCCACCAAACGTAGAGTGTCCTTCTACGGTGGGCAATGGACGGAGGGTTTTTAAATTAATTCCAATGCATGCAAGTATGGTATTAATCGCACTAACGCCCGCTGCACCGCCGCGTTGCGCAGCCAAAGCCGGGCGAGTGATATCGGTGATGTTCGGCGTCATTTTTGCCCAAACGGGAGCACCATTGGCCGCCTCTACGACCCAACGGGTCACCTCTTCCACTTGCTCCGGATCTTGTCCCATCGCAGCTCCCATGCCGCGCTCCGGATGGCCGTGTGGACACGAAAAGTTGAGTTCGAGTGCATCACAACCAGCCTCGATACTTCGACCCGCGAGTTCTTGCCAACGATCTTTGTTATACGATTCCATAATCGAGCCAATTAAGATTCCATCGGGACACGCATCTTTCGTCTCTTTAAACCATTTTTCCCAGTCTTCAAACGTCGCATCACTAATCAACTCGATGTTTTGGAAACCAACATTGTCCTTCTGGGGGGAACGAAGCTTTCCGTACCGAGGTTGCACATTGATGACATCTGTATCGGTCAAACTCGTTGTCTTCGCGACAACACCTCCCCAGCCGGCTTTAAATGCTTTAATCATCATTTTAGCATTGGTACTGGGCGGTCCGCTCCCGATGACAAAAGGATTGGTAAAAGCAAGTCCATCAACGTTAATTGCGAGTTTGGATGTCATGAGAACCTCATCGAACGGGTTAGGGGGTGGTTTTCCATTCACTATTTGGTTGTACCATAGATTCACTTTCAGATGAAACAAAAATCCCGCACCGAAACAAAGAGGCGTAGAGCATATAAAAATAGACGACGGACCAAATAAAATTATATATAAGGGACATCATCCGGAGGGCCTATGCTTTTTCTTATCTTAAATCAGCTGGTACATGCAGAACTACCCATGGAAACCTTTCCGGAGTGTGGAGAAGTAGACCGTTCCGATTTGTGTCCCAATGATTTGGGAACGCGATGGAATCTCATCAGCTATATACCGGAACACGCACGAGAATCCATTCGGGAAGCGGAATCTGACTTTGGAAGTGGAAATCGTTTGGATCGCGCACTCCGAATCAACGCGGGACGACACGATGTCGTCGTCGCCGTTTTGGATAGCGGATTCCTTTGGAAAGAAGAAGACCTCCGACGTAAATACTATCTTCACAAACCGGAATTACCTCTGCCCCAATTTGCAAACGGCGAAGAAGCGAGCGATTACGATCTCAACGGGGACGGCATCTTCTCTATCGATGATTATGAAGAAGATCCCCGCGTCGCGTATGATGCTGGCATTACGGGAAGCAACGACGTGCTCGATGTAAGTGACCTGCTGTATACCTTCTCCGACGGAATCGATGACGACGGGAACGGATATGTAGATGATATTTCTGGCTGGGATTTCTTCGGTTGGGATAACGATGCCTTTCAAACCTATGATTTTGACGTCTTTGGTCTCGATCAGCACGGTACCGGTACGGCACGAGAATCGGTTGGAGAGGGAAACAATGGACATGGAAAGCTTGGGGCTTGTCCAAACTGTGCTTTGCTTCCCATGCGTTTGGCGGATTCCGTTATCGGTGATGGTGCCCGAACGGCAGCCGCTATTGCCTATGCAGCCGACATCGGAGCCGTCTCCATCTCAATGGCCGTCGTGGTACTTAACAATCCGGATATTGCCATTCACGCAGCCGAATATGCATACAACAAAGGAACCATCATCGCGGGTGTCTCTTCAGACCTCAATACCTTTCATCAAAATTACTCCTCCGTTCTCGATAACGCCATGTATGTTCATGCGATTTTGCATAACACTACAGACAATGACGAAGAGGTTTACAGCTACATGAACACCAAGGGCTGCAACAACTTTGGCATGCGTATGGACATGGTCGCGGCAACAGCAGCGTGCGGAACCGGATCGGCCGCGGTTTTATCGGGTGCCATCGGCTTGGTTCATTCGTTGGGGCGCGATTTAGAATTGGATCTGAGTGCGGGAGAAGTCTATCAGCTCCTGACACAAAATGCGATCGACGTAAATCTAAGCCCGAGCGAACAATCCATCGCGGGAAGTTACCCGAGCTACGAAGGTTGGGATCCGTATTATGGATACGGTAGGGTCGATCTGTCCTCTTCGTTGGAAGCGGTTGTCGCAGGGAAGATACCGCCGGACGTGCAAATCAAATCTCCGCGATGGTTCGAATACTACGACCAACGCGACCAACAAGAAATCGAAATTCAAGCGGCGATCCAGGCGCGAAACGGAATCAAAGAATGGACGTTGCACTACGGATTGGGACATGAGCCACGAGAATGGATCGAAATCGCAAGCGGTACAGACACCGATATCAGCGCATCACTGGACATATCTCAACTTCCCATCGCAGAATTCGAGGAAGGAGACTACAACGAAAAACTCATGGAGCGCTTTGAACGAACCCATCAACCGGCCGTGACCCTTAAGTTATCTGCAACCGACAACAACGATGTCGCGGGAGAACGTCAAAAAACGGTCTTCGTACATCGAGATCCCGATCTGTTAGATGGCTTTCCGATCCGTACGGAAGGCTCGTTGGAGGCATCGATTCAATTGGCCGATCTCGACGACGATGGTGATCATGAGATGATCACCGCCGACAGCAGCGGGATTTTACATGTATACCAAGATGACGGAAGCGAGTTGAGCGGATTTCCTGTATATGCGACGAACTATGTATCCGCCGATGAAATCTTAGTCGATGACGACGCATTGGCCTTAAGAGACAATTTCATATCCACTCCGGCCGTCGGTGATATAGACCAAGACGGCGATCTCGAAATCGTCATCAGTACCCTTTTTGGGAAGATCCACGCTTGGCACCACGATGGCACATCCGTCAATGGTTTTCCGGCCTCTGTGATTGGACGCGAACCCGACGAGTTTGATCAAAACCGTAATTATGATCAAGGCTTTCTCGGCGCGGTTACGCTATACGATCTAGACGGTGATGGTGGTTACGAGATTATCGCAGCGGGAATGGATGCACGACTCTATGTTTTTGACCATACCGGTGCCGACTGGGGCCCCTATCCCATCGATATTTGCAACCAAGATATATGCGGTGATCAGAATTCTCGTTCGATCACATCTCCGGCCGTCGGTGACATCGATGGCGACGGAGAAATCGAGATCATTATCGGAAACAATATGTCGGTCAATGCCAAAGCGCTGACATTCATGTTTGATGCACTCACCGGTACCCATGAGGAAGGCTGGCCTCACGAAACCCAACGTTTTGGTGGCGCTCTTGCACTGCCGTTGGTGGGTGAAGGGCATCCTTCGCCGGCTGCACTGGCCGACATCGATGGCGATGGCGATCTCGAAATCGCGGATACCATTGCCCTCGGTGTAACGAATCCCTTGCACCACGACAATACAGAAGCACTCTCCTTGCCCTATGTTTCCTCTGGCTTCGATGAAGACACCAGCACCAATGTCACCAATCTTCTCCCCTTTAATTCTTTTCCGGCATGGGGAGACCTAACCGGAGATGGTACGCCAGACTTGGTCAATTCGGGTGTTAGTGCTCTCCAACTGGCCAGCACCGGTCTACACTACATTTTAGAGTACCAAGTACCGATTCTCGCTTGGGATGGCTCCAGCGGCGATGTTCTACCCGGCTGGCCGCGCCAAATCGAAGACATCCATATTTTCTCGGGTCTTTCCATCGCGGATGTATCCGGCGACGGCAAACCGGAAGTTCTCGCAGCCTCCGCCGGCTATATGGTTCATGCATGGGATGGCGAAGGCAACGAGAGCCCCGGCTTCCCTAAATTTACCGGTAATTGGGTTATGGCAACGCCAAACGTCGGTGATATCGATGGAGATGGCTATCTGGAGCTCGTCGTTGGAACGCGAGACGGGCTCTTGTTTGCCTGGAAAACCCAAGGAAGAGCCGATCAAACCCTCGAGTGGATCGGCCCACACCACGACTTGCAGAACACCAGCAACTATCACCACCCCATTCCGACACAGGCTGGACCATCCGAAGAAGTGATCGATTCTGGATGCTGCAGCGACAAAACGAACGGAGAGGCCGCATTGTTGCTATTGCCCCTCTCTTTGTTTGCACTGCGTCGGCGGCGCCCACATTAGGAGCGCGGTGCTTTATTTCTCTTCTTGTGGCGAAAGGGTTTACGATTTCGCTTTCGGAACGGTTTCTTTGATCGTTCTTCGTCGTCTTTCGGTGAGGACGCGCCTTTCTTTTTCTTTTGCTCTTGCGCCAACGCGGCCGCGATTTCGCGAGCACGCTGCGCTTTTCGCGCGTATTTAGAGAGCCCCTGTTCTTCTCGTCGCATGGCCGCTTCTCGTGCGGCCGCTTGAATTTCACGCACCAAGGCATCTTCGTCGACAACCTTGCGTTTTGGGTTGTAGCGACCCGTCAAAACCGTGGTTGGTTTGAGACTCCCCTTTTCATATATGTCCCACATCTCCTCGCCATATCGACGTTTCTTAAGGTGAGGAGCAAATCTTCCCATAAAATGGGTCAGATTTTTCACATCGCGAACCAGAAGACGACGCGCATTGCGATTGTGAGCAGTATCTATCGCTTGGGGAAAGTCGATAATGACCGGCCCTTTGGTTCCCATGAGGATGTTGAAATCAGAGAGGTCTCCGTGTAC
>JAYYRF010000486.1:0-5613 GCA_036127535.1 Myxococcota bacterium
TGCCCAACTTCCCAATTGGGAGGGAGAGTACTTTGGACCCGATGTGTCCATCTTTGTTGAATTACGAAAAGAAGAAGAGGTGTTTGCTGCTGAACTTATCGATAACGATACAGAGGTTTGGTGTGATAACCAAGTGGTTTCAGAATACGACGAGCATGGAAACGCTCTATCTTACGAGGACTTGTGCGAAGAGAATTATGAAAGATACCTCCTTTGGTCTTTGGTTTTGCCGACGGATACACTTTAGACTTGAAAGAGATGATACTCGGCGGTATTTCTTTAAAGGAATACCGCCGGTCTATATCTTTTTCAATACCTTTTCCAGTTCTTTCGTCATGGGATTGGCAATGAAATGTGACCGAAAAGAGTGTATGTCCTCCTCGTACAACGCTTTCTTTAAGTAGGTTTGCAATGCGTCTGCGAAATTTTCTGAATCGAGTATTCTAATCATGGGGCGTAGCCACGAAGAACATCGACAAGAGGGGCTCACGGTTGGGACGGAGTGGTATAAACCAGCAGTAACCCGATTGGGAGAGACGTGGAACATATTGGTTTCGTTTAAAGGAATATTGAGAGAGCATCGACTTCTGCGCAGTTCGTCATTGCGAAAGAGACTGGGGGCGAAGTTGATACAGTTCAAATCGATTCCTTGTTGGCAGATCGACTTGAAAAACCCTCTTCGGTAGGAGGAAGAGGAACCGAAAAATATCGCATCCCTTGTCGGTTTTGCAGGTAGATTCGATTCCATTTTTGGGTGATAGCCCAAAGGAATAAGATCTATATTGGGGTTGTATTTTTTCCCGATGGACAGATTGAAGTCAAAGAGTTCCCAAATACGTGTCGCATGAGAAAACAATTTCCAAATGGGCGGCCATCGTTTTTGCCAGTCTCGTTTCTCTGTATCGTTGAGACCGTCTTTCGAGAGAATCTCAGGTTGAAATAAGATATACGGAATTTGAGAGGAGACCAATTCATCAATTGACTGTGGGGAAAGATGAACCCAAGAAAAGAGAATATTAATTCGATCCTTTTGTACGCGGTTGTGTAGGAGTATGCAAGAGTAGCCCAAATCGAGAAGACTAAAGTGAAAAAGACGGATAATGTCGGACACAAAATAATGCGCATTTCCGGAACTGGGCACATATTGCACGATTGCAAATTTCATGAAAGCCACTCCTCCCATATACCGAGGAGATTTTTTTGACTGTGCTGTTGGAATTTACGGAGGCTATTGGATAAATGGGGAGTCGTTTTTATAGTGGGTATCAAGTGAGACCAGTTGGTGATCTGACACCATCTTCTCCAAGGAGGTTGTGTTATTTGGCAAAGCGTAATTGGAATATGATGATGGTAGAGTGCCATAGCGACAAGATGGGGAGGGGTAACACTGCGGGTTTGGAGAGAGTTTGGAAGAATAAGCATTCATCGTGAAATTCGTAGAGCATCTCTATGGGTAGAGCAGTAACAAATTTGGCTTTTCGCTAATGAAAAGAAGCGTTTTTCGATGGGTTTGAAGGTTGTTGTGAAGTAAAAACACATCCCAACCTTGGTCGATAAACGCGTGCTGCAGCGTTCGAATTACATCTGTTGCTTTATATTCGGCAAACGATTGTGGGGTTCCAAAAGAGCAAAAAGAGATTTTCTTCATACAGAAGTCTTAAAACGATAAGCAAGTAAGATTACAAGAGGATTTTTCGTCCTTGGGGATAAAAACAACGTTATCCTTTTCGATACGAATATCGATCGGATATAGCTCTGTATATTTTGATTTTAATATATTCAAATACTTTTATCGGAATTTTATATGAAGCCTCCTTCCAATGATCTTGAGTCTATACTTCATTCAACCATAAAACCGGAATACAAAGTAGACGATCCCAGAACGATTCGGAAAGTTTTCTCTGATGTTGAAAAAACGATGAGATTACATCCACCCATGAGTGAAGGGGAATGGATCAAAACCGTTCAAATGCAAGAAAGGAGCGTTTCGGTTGCACAAGGAGAGCGCACGGCTTCGGAACGGTTTGTATATAAGGAGAAACTGGGTCAAGGTGCCTTTGGAATCGTTTTTAAGGCCCAAGACTTGGACATAAAACGAAATGTAGCGATAAAAAAGCCACTGCAGTGTAAAACAGCGCAAGATAAAAAAGAGTTTTTTGACGAAATCTTTTTGGCCGGTCAAATCGAGCATTACGGTACTCCGTCCATATACGATGTTGGATTGGATGATACCGGCGCACCGTACTGTATTATGAGATACATCGAAGGAGAATCTCTGCGAGATGTGATCCAAAAACTACAAAGCGGAGACCCGAAGATGCATGCGCTCTATCCCTTCCACCGGCGCGGTGAGATTATAATCCAAGTGCTATGCGTCTTGGAAGCGGCACATCAAATCGGAGTCGTACATAGAGACATCAAGCCCGAAAATATTCTTCTTTCTCCGTTGGGAGAGGTCATGCTGATCGATTGGGGAATTGCGTTAAACCTCAAAGAACACGACGGAAAAGACGACTTTTGTGGCACTCCGTACTATATGTCTCCAGAGCAAATAAGCAGAGAGGCAATCGATGGGCGTAGCGATTTATACTCGTTGTCTTGCGTCTTTTACGAACTGCTTTGTTTGAAAAAAGTCGTCCCGCGCATTCCATCCTTAGAGCAATTGATCGAAGTCGTATCCAGCGGTTCTACGGATATCGTGGATGCGGTAGCCAGTCCACATCAAAGCTACGTTCCTTCAGAATACAAAGCCATTATCCATAGGGGGCTTTCAAAAAATCGCGAAGATCGATTTACGGACTCGGCGGAGATGCTGAAGAGGCTTCGAAAGATTCAAAGCGGTTACATCGATACGATTTGTCATCGAACATTCCTAAAAGGAAGCATTTTCCGTTATCTACGTTGGCTGGATAAAAATCCGTATCCACATGTATACCTGAGCTACGCGGTGGTTTTCTTTTTGATATTCAGTTTGATCGGGTTGGGGTTTGGACTGGGAAGAATCTGAAGATCCTTTTATTCCGATTCGTCGCAAGTAGCATATTCATTTAGAGAATCGCAAAGCTGCCAACCGTCCGGGATACATCCGTTATAAAACATCATACACTCGTCCAAAGTGGGGCCAGCAAATGTAATACCTCCGGGACATCCCACGCCGGCATCCATACAGCCGGCAGGTTCTACTTCACCGGTTGTGTAGCATTCCGACACGCTATCGATCGTCAAAGAGGATGCGCTAATCGTGACGCAATCATCTCGTCCTTCACAAGCGCTTGGGGGAAGTTCTGCACAGACACGAACATCGTTGCAGCTTGGAAGAGAGGACATGCTCAAACAGGTATCCCATCCGTCTGGAGTACAACCATCAGAGAAAAGCATGCAGTTGCCATCACCGGATGAGGCAAAGGTTTGTCCGGTCGAGCAGGTGAGATCTTTGTCGCGGCAACCGACATCTGTATTGTCCTCTACGTCATAGCATTCGACCGTTTCGTCTATGCTGACCTGAGAAGCTGCTATGAGAGAGCAATCGCTATTAGACGCACATTCATCTATGCTGAGCGAAGCGCAAGATTGTGATTCGGAGGTGCCAGTGTCGTTGTTTTCAGCGTCTTTTTCTTGGCATCCAACAATGAGTATGGGTAAAAAGACGGTTGTATAAGAAATAATTCGCATGTTTTTTTCCGCTTTATAGAGGGGTTACGCCGGCATAGGGAACGCCAGCCAAATACGCGATATCGCGGTTGCAGGTAGAGAGATCTCGAAGAGAAAAGTCGGAGAGTTTGTGGTGACCGCAAGCACGCGATAATACTTGCATCAAGTGAACGGTCGCATCAAACCAGTTGTAAAGTCTTTGGGCACTTGCAGCGACGATTAACCGATTCCGAAGATGCTCTTTCTGTGTTGCAATACCGACAGGACAATTGTTGGTGCTGCATGCACGCATACCGAGGCATCCAATGGCTTGCATGGCCGCATTGGAGACTGCTACACCGTCGGCACCCAACGCCATCGCTTTAATGAAATCGCTTTCTGTACGCAAGCCGCCGGTAATGATGAGCGTTACATCTGTCGCCCCTTTTGCATCCAAGTGACGCCGAGCCCTCGCGAGGGCAACCATCGTGGGAACGGAAATATTCTTCTTGAAAATATTGGGTGCTGCACCGGTCGCACCCCCGCGACCGTCTAAAATAATGTAGTCTGCAGAAGATTCCAAAGCGAAATCGATGTCCGATTCGATGTGTTGTGCAGAGAGTTTAAATCCAATGGGTATACCACCGCTTACGTCCCGTATTTCATCGGCGAGAGCCTTGAAGTCGGACGGTGTTTTGAGTTCAGAAAAACAAGGAGGACTAATTGCGGGCGTTCCCGGAGCAAGAGATCGAACCTGCGCGATTTTACCGACCACCTTCTCGCCGGGCAAGTGACCACCCGTACCGGTTTTTGCTCCTTGTCCTCCTTTGAAGTGAAAGGCTTGCACTTGTTTTACCTTATCTATATCCCATCCAAATTTACCCGAAGCAAGTTCATAGAAATATCGACGATTGGAGGCTTGCTCTTCCGGTAACATACCACCTTCACCGGAGCAGATACCGGTACCGGCCATCTCTGCACCTTTAGCCAGAGATAATTTGGCTTCTTCTGAGAGAGCTCCAAAGCTCATATCGCTAACGAATATCGGTATCTTTAAGCGCATTGGTTTTTTTGCTCTCGGTCCAATGACAAGTTCCGTATCAACGGGAATGTGTTCAAGAAGAGGAGGACGTGCGAGTTGTGCGGTGACGAGTTGAATATCGTCCCAGCGGGGCAGTTGTTCTCTTGGGATTCCCATCGAACTGATTAATCCATGATGGCCAATACCTTTAATGCCACCCTTCGCGAGTTTTTCGATATACTTGACTTTATCCTCTTCAATCGGGTCATGAGACGGATCGGCGTAGAGCCCGAGATATTCATCGCGATTAAACGGCTGGGGATGCTTGGTGCGGTAGCGAATAATTTCATCTTCATCGACGAAGAGTTCTTCTTCATCGACCCAAGCCTTGAACTTGGTCAGAACTTCATGATGATTATATTCTGAAACGCCGGTATCGTATCTATAGTCCCAATGATGTACACCACACATTAGATTATCGCCGGAAATATAGCCGTCCGACATCAAAGCCCCCCTGTGTAGGCACCGACCGTATAGTACACTAACCTTGTCATCATATCGAACGATAACGAGATCGACATCTGCCACGAGAGCATATGTCGGTTTTCGGTCTTCGATATCAGACCAGTTTGCAATTTTAAACGGTTTCATTGGGCGCCTCTCGAATAATGTGTCTGATTTACATCAATCACATCTTTGCCAGTCTACCATAACTCCACCGGCGAAGATAAATCCACTTAAAAACATAGATAAGAGCATCTTCAATGTCATCTATTTGTAGAGGGAAAGGTCTTTTATACTTGAGCATCGTATAAAAGACCAATGTTCAAGACTGTTCCTGTTTGAATTCTTTTTGTGTTCGCATCCAAGATAGAAAAAGAGTCTATGAAAAGAACTCCTTTGAAGAACAAATCCTGCCTTTGTAAGCATAGACTTTTTTCGTATACACACTTTGTAAATGC
>JAYYRF010000487.1:0-4461 GCA_036127535.1 Myxococcota bacterium
TTGGTGTCTTTGGTAAAAGCTTCGAAGGGTTCGACACGCAACAATTGCGCTCTGCCTTCAAATTCGCGGACTTGTTGAATCGGCCAGGGGGCTTTGAGATAGAGTCCGGGGGTTTGAATGTTTTGAATTGGGTCGCCGAACATTGTGACAACAGCGACCTTTCTCTCGTCTACGATGAACACGGTTGTGCCGAGTAAAAAGAACGCGATGAGACCGAAAGCGTATTTCATGACGGAAGATAGGTTGTTCATGGTGTAGCCTCCAAGATCGGTACCGTCGGAGAACCGACAAATATGTCGCATTGGGAACCCCGAATAATAGGATTCTGTAACGGTTTTTGAGAATAAATTTCCTGCTTGACCCAGTCGAGGAGAAGAGAGGACTGATCCCTTCCTCCTTCGTGCAGGGCCGAAGCGTGTTGCGTCCACGTTTCGGTCTGCGCTTGAATACGCAGAACATCGGACAACGCACTTTCGTGGGTCACCATGGCCTCTCCAAGAGCTTTGGGTAATGAAGAAGAGGCATAGGCTTTGGCGCGGTTGATTTCGGTATTTTGATCTTCTATCGCGGATAGAACGTCCAAAAAAGAATCCCGTACCGCGGGGGGAACCGACAGATAGGTGAAATGTAAGGATATGATTTGTAATCCGAGTTGCTGTTGATCGGAGCGTTTTTGAAGGTCTGCCTTCCACGATTCAGATAAGACACCTCGATTGTGAAGCAATTCCTCGTGCGGGATTTGTCGTATTTGGTCGACCAACAAAGAGCGGGTTTGATGCATCAGGATTTCGGCGGGTTGTGAGGCGCTGTAGCGATATGTCTGCGGATTTTGTATCTTCACGTGCAAAGAGGCCTTCACCGATAACATCGATTGATCTCCGCAAAGGAGGTTTTGCTCTTTTTCCCAAATGTCGAGTTGTACGATCTGTTGGGCGTCAAAAATATCGATGCGTTCGATCGGTGGAGGAAGTCGGATTAGGAGTCCGGACTCTTTGGCGACGACAAAATGTCCAAATCGTTCGACCAGTGCGCTGTGGCCGACAGGTACGACATAGATACCGCCGGTCACAAAAATGAACGAAAGGAGTACAACGAGCGCTTTGGGTCGCGGAAACCGAATGCTGGATAAAAGCCGGCTTTGTTCATCATTGCGAAAGACGGATATGGCGGTGCCGAGTCCTATCGCTCCCCCCAAGAAGAGAGAGGCTTTAAACAGAATATGCTGCGCTTGGTGGTCGAACAGTCCAAATACAACGGCAAAGGCGAGGATGGCGAGAATGAAGCGGATATCTCCTTCGGGTAGTCTTAAGGCGTTTTCTTGTGCGTTGAGGGCTTCTTCTTGTTGTCGGAAGTAGGTATCCCCCAAATATAGAAAAGCGATCTCGAGTAGAATAATGGGAGAGGGGAGAGAGAAAGAGGTGTTGATAAGGACATACAACAGACCGAGCGCCAACAATCCGGTTCCGAATCGTTGGGCGTTTTGGTATCGATAATCGAGAAGCCTTTGGAGAGTGGGGGCGCCAATTTGAATGAGTTGTAGGAAACATAGCATTGCTAAGATGTAGTTTCCTTCATATTCTCCCAAGAAAACCGCGGTATTGAGAGACAAAAGCCAAAAGAGCGTTCGGTTCTGCCTTTGTTTGTACCAAGATTCCGGTCGCTGTTCGTACTCTTCTTCTCTCTTCTCTGCTTCGGGTAGGAAAGGGTAGAGAACACCGGCAACCACGAGTATCCCACCGACCCAGCCAATGGGTGCGAGCGTTTCGCTGTATATTAAGACCCCCAAAAGGGTAGCGAACAGAATCTCGCTCATGGATAGTAAGGATGCCATACCGGCAGAGACATGTTTCATCCCCAGGTTTAAAAAGTAGAAGGGAAGATTGGTACAAAAGAATGCCAATCCCAATATCCATAAAAAGCTCGTCCACGATATTGCCAGCGATCCCAAAAAGAGAGATAAAACAACCAGTACGACGGCCGCCACGGACCAAGCGACAAAAAGGGTTCCCAAAACCGGTAGATCCGCCTTTCGCGTCAACTTTGTCCAAACCAGCACGCCGGCATATCCGAAGGCAGAGACGACGGCCAAAAAGTCTCCCAACAAGAATCGAGAGTTTGTGAAATGGGATGCGTGAAAAAGCGACACTCCGGAAATGAGTCCCACACCAACCAGACAAAGAAGTGCGCCGGCGATGATATTGGGATGGGCTTTTTCGTCGAACTTCCACAGCGCCAGCGGGATGGCGAACAGCGGTGCGAGATTGTGCAAGAAGATGGTGTTGGCGACGGTTGTAAAAGCGTAGCCGCCGACAAAAGTAGACGAGGCAAGACCCAAAAACAAACCGTATGGAACGGATATTTTTAAGCTTTCTGGAGCGGTAATGTTGTTCAGATCTTTTTTCCAGACGGCTGCAATACCGAACAAAATGGCAACGTCGATCGCACGCCAAGTGGCGATGGTGATTACAGATGCGTTGGCCTCTCGGGTAAACAGAGCCATCATTCCGAACCCGAGCATTGCGATCAGCACATAAAAGAAGGGTCTTTTTTCTGACGAAATCACGTTGAGAGTCTCTCTGGACGATAAAGAAACGTTTTCAATACTTTGTTATATCGTATCCCTTGAGAAATGCATCTGCAGAAGCGCTCAAATTGCCCTTAAGAGCACCCTCTGAGGTTGTTTTGGATTTTGTCAGGCGCGCTCGCTTTGGGGCTTCTTTCCGATGGCAATGCCGAAAAGCATTTTATCGACGATCAAACCGGTCTCTTTTCGTTGGACTTGATGGAGGTCGGAGAACGATGGGGAGGCATGACGATAGCACTTCCGAATCGCTTCTCGCCGTGCTTCGGATATGGCACCGTTGTTTGACCATACATCGACATCTTCGATGGAAATATGGTCGTGAACCTGTACATCTTCCAGTCCGGCCGCTTCGAATAGGGATTGGAGATCGGATCGCAAGTAAAAGTTTCTGCGAACCGGATTGCGCAATCGTAAAATTTCGAAGTACTCTTCTTTGTCTTCTTCTCCGTAGGCACACAGATTAATTACGCAGACCAAACCACCCGGTCGGGCAGCACGTGTCATTTCCGAGATAGCGGTTGCGTCATTCATAAATTGGGTTCCTTGTCTGCATATTACGATATCGAAGCGGTTGGATTCGACCGGTAGGTCTTCGCCTGGGCCAACGCGAAACTCGTCGAGGCGGGTGCGCGCTTGGGCAAACATTGCGGGTGTAATATCGACGCCGAGTACATGCTTCACTTTTCGGTGGAACCACTGGGAGACCAGTCCGGTACCGCATGCGATGTCGAGTACGGTGTGCTCTGCCTGTGGTTGAAGGAGGTCTAAGACAGCCTTCCGGAGTTCGGTGTCGGTACACCAATGTGAGGAGCGATCGTATCGCTCCGCTCGATCGGAGAAATGGGAAATGACCTGTTCTCTTGTCGGTGGATTCTGTGCGAGTTCTGCATGGTGTTGGGGTACCTGAAACTCATGCAGTATGCGCAAAGATTCTTCGTTTTGGCGTAACAACGCGTTGATCCAGTCGGCCGTGTCGTGCTGTCCAATGCCTTGGAGATCGGATTTGGCGGTGTTTAAATCCGCGAGCAGCGAATCTTGTAAATGGGATTGAATGGCGCTCAAATTTCGCTGGCTTTCCACCACCTCGGTGTTGAGAAGCGGTAGACTTTTGAGTAAGAAGTCCAAATGTCCAAAGGCCTGAATTCGTTCATGTGCGTGCAGTTGTTCAATCAACTCTGCCGCTTTTGGGTCACCGTCAAAACGGGCTCTTTCACTCAACCAGTCGAACAGAACCAGTCTTTGGGCTGATTGGGAGAAAAGGCGAGATAGGATTTGTTTTTTACTTTTTTCTTCGGGCATAGCGATTCCAACATTAAAAACCAACAATCCGTTGATTGCTGGAATAGAAAGGGACACGCAATGGTTTACTTGGACGCTTTGATGAGATCGGCGTGTACGGTCGCTCGCTTGTACTCTTCGAGCTCTGCATGCGCATTTTTACGAATTTGCTCGTTGAAGACCGCTCGCGGGTCGCGATCGGCCATGGGGCCTTGTGGCTTGCGAATTCTTAAGAAACCGTTGTATTGCGTAGGGAAATTGGTGTCGTCGTAGCGCATGCGCTTGGCTCCGCAATCGATGTCTTTTGAGCCGCGCTCCGCCATGCCCTCTGCTCCGCATTGATCCAACGTGTAGTTCTCAGAGCCAGGAACCAAGAGAGGCGCTGCGCTTGAGAACTGTGCGCGCCAGTCTGGGCCACCATAGCGTTGGGCATGGGTTTGTCCCGAATTGGAATTGGGGTGATGGTATGAAAAGAACGCGGGCCAATGACGAAAATCGACCACGGGACCGGGACGGTAGGAATCATAGATGCGTTTGTAGCCTTCGCGCATTTTCGCTTCAGACATGTTGGTCACATTGATGAATTCGTCTTCGTACAG
>JAYYRF010000488.1:0-5726 GCA_036127535.1 Myxococcota bacterium
AGTCATACACCCGTTCGAAACATCGTCGCGCCCAGAACGTTGGAAGATATCATACAGATCTATGCCAAGAAGCTCTCCCTTTCCATCGACAAAAGCGTCGATGCATATGAACAACTCGAAGCACTGCGCTCTCAGCTTCTCGATACAGATGCTGTAATCTCAGTTGCAGATATTCCGGACGACATCAAGGAGCAACTCACCCGTTCGTTGTGGCCACGCCTTGCTGGAGTCGGAGGTGCGGGAACCGCTGCCGGCTCCCGCTGGGCAGCCCGAAAAGTTCTGGAATTAACCAACAGTAAGTGGCTCGATCTTATCAAACTCATACCCAAAGTTGGCCCTGGTCTCATTGCCGTCCGAACCATTGCGAGTACGGTCGCGACAATATCGGCACCGATTGGTGTCGCTCTGTCGCTTTGGACACTCAATGAAAATTTTGGTCCTCAATGGGATCGCTGTCTCACCTTGCTGGTAGGAAGTGCACTGTGCCTGCAGTCACAAAATTCCGACAGCAAAAAATTCCCGAAAAGCCCCACAGTGTAATAGCGAAAAAAGATAATTGTGCGTTAGTGGAGGGCATGCGCCTAATCCTTCTACTCACATTGTCTTGTTCAGAAGCCCCTCCTCCACTTGAATTTGATTCGCGTCCACGCCTTGTGGTAACGAAAAGCCAACCGATCGAGTCGAATTTACGACGGCGCTATACCGCGACCGTTGAGGCAAATCGAGACATTCAGATATCCGCTGAGGTGGGAGGTATCTTGAAAACCAAGCACGTAGAGGTCGGTTCTATCGTCGCCCAACAAGGAAAACTACTGACCATCGCGCACCAAGATGCCTTAGCACAAACCGAGTTGTCCCAAGCACAATTTGATGAAGCGAAGTTGAGAGAAGAAGAAGCAGACCTCAACTGGAAGCGCATCCAATCGCTCAAAGAGAATCTCTCGGTTGCTGAAGTAGACAGTGATTCTATTGCCCTTCGAAGATCAAAGGCGGCCGTAGAAGGAGCCAAGGCGCAACGGACGTTGTCGCAAAACCATCTCCAAAGACACTTTATTTCGGCACCGTTTGCGGGACAGGTGACGGACATACAAGCAGAAGAGGGGGCACTCCTACGCCCTGGCCAACCACTGTTACGGCTCATCGACACCAGCACTTATAAAGTCACCCTCTCGGTACAGGAGCAATTATTATCGTCGTTGGAACACGCTCAATTCGAACTTGCCGGCGCAACCATTGTGTCTCATACCATATCCCCTACCCCGCGCTCCAATCGAACATGGGAAATCGAGATCTCCTTTGCACAAGACGCCCCCGTTTTTATTGGGAGTTTCGTCGATATTCAAATGACGCTTCCCCCTCCAAAAGCCACTTCCAAGATCCCTTTGTCTGCCCTCTTTGCCGCCAACCATATTTGGCTCGTATCGGACGACCAAACCTTGGAAAAGAAACGCGTCGATATCGTGCATGAGGAAGATGACGCCATCTATGTACGCTCTCTGCCTACGGACGCAACACTGGTTCTTTACCCGAATGCTACGCTCAGACAGCAACAATCCATCGTGCCGGTTTTGGAGCCATGATCGAGAAGATACTCCGTTTGGGGGTAAAAAATCCGGTATTGGTCAACATGATTTTTTGGGTTGTGTGCATCGCAGGACTGCTATCTTGGCATTACTTGCCCAAAGAACAATTCCCCAAAATACAAGTCGATCAGGTCTTCTCTTGGATCTATTGGGAGGGTTCGGTAGAAGATTTGGAAGACATCATCATTCGTCCGATGGAAGAGGCGATTGAAGATGTCGATGGCGTTAAGAATGTGTACGCAGATGCCTATCAAAATCGTGCCTTGGTGACTGTGCAGTTTGCGCGCGGAACCGACGTCGAAAAGGCCAGGAACGACATCGAAAAAAATCTGGGCAACCAATCTTTTCCAGATGATATCGTCGGACCTGAGACAGAATTAATCAAAGTTTCTCTACCCGTGATGAACATTGCCTTGCAAGGAGATTTACAGGCGATCGAAAAAGCGGAGAAACTCTCGGAGGAGCTCAACAGATTTCCAGGGGTTCAATCGGTCGCGATAAACGGAGCGCAAGAGCAGGTCATTCGCATCGATATAAACCAGGAAAAAGCGAAAGCACTTCGCGTCACCACCCAAACGATAACCCAACTCATACAAAGTTCGAATGCCGCCGCTCCCATTGGAAAAATCGATCGAGGGGAAGGCAAAAGTAAGGTTCGAAAACCGCGAAGCAATCATACTCTCGAAGACTTAAGTGATATCCGAATTCCCCATTTGTCCGGTAGCATCCCCCTCAAAGAGATTGCCACCGTCTACACGGAATGGATCGATCCAGCCGAGCCCTTATTTGTCAATGGGCAACCGTCTATCGTCCTAACCGTCTATCGAAGCGAAGATGCCGACGCCATTAAGATCTCCCATGCGCTCAAAGGATGGCTCGAAGAGAAGAAAGGCTCCTTTTCCCCTCCTCTGAGTATCGTCGGATTCGATGATACCTCTGTTGTGGTACAAGATAGACTCTTTATTTTGGCTTCCAATGCCGGCATTGGGATTGTTTTGGTTGCGGCCTTTTTGGGGCTTTTTATCGGCTACAGAAATACTGCCTTGGTCATTTGGGGTATGCCAGTGGCCTACCTGGGCGCGGTTGTTCTCATGTACGCATCCAATACATCCGTAACGGTCATCAGTACCTTTGCTCTTTTGTTGGTGACGGGAATTATCGTCGATGATGCCGTCATTATTGTGGAAAACGTCCAACGCCATCTCGAACTCGGTAAGAATCGTGTTCAAGCGGCCATCGATGGTACAAAGGAAGTATTTGGTGCCGTAATGGCATCGACCCTCACGACGTGCTTAGCCTTCGCGCCTCTTCTTATGCTTGAAGGTGCCGTGGGACGCGTCATGGCAACCATTCCCATCGTCGTCATCTTCTCTCTCTTGGCCTCTTTACTGGAAGCCTTTTTTGTTCTCCCCTCGCACCTTGGTCATTATGCAAAGGAACAAACGGCAGAAGAGAGCGAAAATTTGGTTAGTCGTAAGCTCAAAGAGTCTTTCCGTCCTCTTTTGACGTATATTACCAGACCGAAAACCCGTTACGGTGTGATATTCTTACTCTTCTGTGCACTGGTTGCGTCTTTCACACTCGGTTCCTTCATGAGAACCTCTTTAAACACACAAGGACACCCTTATTTTGTCTATCTCAATATCGATCTACCGGAAGGTACCAATCAAAGCAAAACCACCCAAGTTCTAAGAGAGACAGAGGAATTCGTATACGAAAATAGCGAAGGCTTGAGTAAATGGATCAGCGCGAGGAGTGGTCGTCAAGTACATCAAAACAGCTTTCACAGTGTTGGAGAGCGATATGGGCAGATCAAAATCGGATTCCACAACCAACAATCTATCTTTGACCAAGTTCCTGCATTTCTCGATACCGTACGAACCTTCATTCAACATCATCCTGAGATTTCATCTTTTTCCATTGAAACGCTAGAAGGAGGTCCACCTGCAGGACGTGATTTGGACATTCGTCTTCGCAGTACCCAAACAGCGGATCTCTTTCCCGCTATGGAACAGTTTTCAGAATTCCTCGCCTCCCGAGAAGCCGTCTTTGACGTACAGGTAAAAGCAGTACAGGGCCCCTGGGAGTACGAGGTACAGTTTGATCGAGATAAGGGCGCACTGCTCGGCGTAAGCGAAGCACAAGTCGCGGCTTTGGCAAGGGGAGCCATCGACGGAAATGAAGCGATTACCATGCCCATCGATGAGAGAAAAACATCCGTTTATGTACGAATGCGAGATCAAGGATACACCCCGCATGAAAGACTCTCCGAACTTATCGTAGGCTATACTTCACGAGGAGACCCCGTATACTTATCACAGGTTGCCACTCTTGAGAGAAAGCAGTATATAGAACGCTTGCAACGCGTCAATGGTCAAAGAGCACTTCGCATTAGTGCATTGGTCAATCCTGAATTATCCACCGCAGAAGAAGAGCAAGGACAGATCGAAGAATTTTTCGCCCAACTCAAGGCACAATATCCGAGCTTAAGCATCTTTTATGGAGGTCGCTTAGAAAGTTCGGCTGAGTCGTTTGCTCGACTGCCCGCAATCTTTTCTTTGGCCGTATTAATGATTTACAGCGTCCTCGCTATCCAGTTCCGTAGCTACTTACAACCGTTTATCATTTTATCTGCCATCCCATTGGGACTCGCCGGTGTCATCATTAGTCTCTTTCTTCTTCGAATGGATTTGTCTTTTATCGCCATGATCGGTTCCATTGGATTGGTCGGTATTGTCGTAAATGATGTACTTGTGCTCATCGATTTTATCAACAAGAGGCGACAAAGCGGCTTGGAGACCACCGAAGCAGTGGTCGAAGCGACATTGCTTCGACTACGTCCAATTCTCATCACAACCATCACGACGGTTCTCGGACTGGCTCCTTTGGGGTTGGGACTCGCCGGGAAAGAGCCCATCCTGGCTCCAATGGCGGTCTCGATCGGTTTTGGCCTGGGCTTTGCCACCATTCTTTCTATATTCGCAGTACCAACCTTGTATCTCATGATGGATGATATTCGTGGACTGTTTGGACGAAGCACGACAGAGAAGTCCAACATTTACACAAAGAGCACAAAATAAAAATCTATGGTATAACGTAGATTATCTCGAAATAGAACCCTGCGAACATATGATTTTTATTCTGCTTTCCTACGCCTTGGCTCAGCCATGGACTATCATATCTGACACAGAGAACAACCTGCCTGAAACGATTACGGTTTCGGACTGGCTTGTCCCCTCAAAGAAATGGGCGCATACACCTCCACAATCCGATCTACAACGTCTTCGGTTGGCGTTGGAGAACACAAGCCATTTTATTGAGAAATACAGAGACGATGATTCAATTATGCACGTCGGAATGCTCTCTCGTCTCCATCTTGACGTAGAAGACATTGAAAAGACCTTGGACTTTATCTTGGAGACCATTCACAAGCAACCACATTTATTGGCGGATGTCGCATGGTGGGAAAGTAATTTTGATTGTTATCAACTTCACAACCTCCAAAAAGAGAACGCTCCGGAGCAAATTCGACTCACGAAATATGTAATATACCAAGCACATGGCTCACGCTATAAAACCCCGACCTTCAATCACGCGTTATGGAAAGTTCCCAAAGAAGAGGAACACTCCGTCGAAAACGCGAACGAAGAGAAGCAACTCCTTCGAACGCGCTTAACCCGCCAAGAAATCCTAGACGGTGCACTCGAAAATGAATATGCCGGCGCCGCCGAACCACTCGCCTGGCTTACCAAACAGCACGTTTTGGAGGCCATTATGCAGGGTACGATACAAGTGACCTTTTCGGACGGGGATACAAAACTCTTCAACGTCCACAAGAGCAACGAAATCCCCTATGTCCGGGAACTGTCTTCCTTAGAACAAAAACGCTATTGGTATTTCAAAGAAGTCGAGCAGGTATATGGGTGGGGTCGAGAAGATAAGGTGGTGTTGGAGCCCATGATACACTTCGCGGGCGACATTCAAAATTTGGGTCTGGGTCATCTGTTATGGATTCAAGCAGAACAAAATAGTTATATCGGCGTTTTGGGTGACACCGGCGGTGCGTTTCAGCCTAATTTGGGGCAGTTAGATTGGTTTATTGGAATGGCACGAGACAAAAAGCACTTTTATCAGCGCACTGCG
>JAYYRF010000489.1:0-8126 GCA_036127535.1 Myxococcota bacterium
GCGGAATCATGAAACCAATACTTCGCAAAGCAGTCTCTGGTGAAACCCGCTCCTTCGTTATGGACGTTTGGGGGAGCCTCTTTTCCCAATAGATATCGCAGTCTGGGTAGGAATACGGCACGGCTCATCGCCACGTCGAACACGGTAAGAATTGGATATTCTTTTCGGATGAAGCGATGGGTGTATTGGGATCCACGCGCTCCGTTTTCAATCTTCCTCTCCCAAAATCTTCGCTCGTTTACACGCAGTCCGAGAAGATTTCAAAGATCGGTACGTCACAATCGCCTTGTATCTCATTCACCCGCGAGCAGCGTAAACTTATAATACTGACACATAGGACTCATATCGTCCTGGCTCGATCCGTATTGCCCTTGCACTTCACTTGTCATAATGGTCGAGCCATCGGTGTCGGTGCCGACCGTAAACTCGGTGGCGACGAGACCTTGACCGATGCGTATGGTTGAACCGTTCGCACCCCAAGTGCTTTGGCACATTTCGTTGCTGGCATTCGTCGTGTCATCACACCCGAGCGAGCCAGAAATTAGCACCGAGCCATCGTCGCTCAATGTGTAGGTCATTCCGCTGTCGGTTTCTTCGAAGGTCGGATCTCCGCTGCACGCATCGCCATCGTATTGTGCAAAATAGGTCTGCGTCCAATCACCGACATACTCGTCATTTACTGCGTATTCCGCATCGGTTCCGGTGGTGGTATCCGTCGACGCTTTGTCATCGCCACAACCCGAATGTATCAACGTAAGCAACGTGATTAGCACCATTCTTTCTTTCATTCTCAACCCCTCTTTTTTAGCAAGACGTATGGGTATAACCCCGAACATAGCTCTGTTCATTTACACAAAGCGATAAATCGATCAATTGTTTTTAGAATCCTCATTTCGTCTCGACCGCTGCATTCTATGGTTCCCGCCGCCAAAAAGAAGACCCACGGTACCAATGGTTACGCGTGATTCAACATTAGATTAATTTCTTAAAGGTTGCACACAGTTCTAACTTGGCCTTCGTAATGTGATCGATGAGGTCTGTATACATAAATCCGTGCAGAAATGATGGATGATGAATGTGGTGGGTCTCAACGCCGTCTTCCTTCAGTTTTTTGGCATAGGCATCACCTTCATCGCGCAAGACATCAAAACCCGCCGTAACCACGACGGCAGGGGGTAACCGGGACAGACTCTCCGCAAAAATAGGGGATACGAGTGGGTTTCTTCTTTTTTCGAGATCGGGTTCGTAGTTGCTGTGGAACCAATCGATGTGTTCTTTGGTTAGAAAGTACCCTTCGGAAAGTTCTTTGACGGATTCCGATG
Organism: Myxococcota bacterium; assembly: GCA_036127535.1. Lineage (GTDB taxonomy): Bacteria > Myxococcota_A > UBA796 > UBA796 > UBA796. Next base: position 1,323 of record JAYYRF010000489.1, read on the forward strand.
AATTGGTCAAATCAATTCCCGGTACGACGAGCAACTGTGCCTTCGGAAGGGTCTTACCTTCTTCTCGGCGTTTCAGACACAGGGTCGCCGCTAAATTTCCACCCGCACTTTCTCCCATGACCGATACTCTTGACGGATCAATTTTCAATTCTTCGGCATGGTCGAGCACCCACTGAAAAGCAGCATCCATATCGTTTAATGGAATGGGGAACGCGTGCTCCGGTGCCAAACGATACTCTACAGAGTAGACCTTTGCCTCTAGGTTTTTACATAAAAACTCCGCCAGAGAATGATGCGTGTCTATGTCAAAAGCCGTAAACCCACCCCCATGTGCGTATAGAACGGCTGGCCCGTTTTCTTCACATCCGCTGGGAACGTATTCTCGAATGCGAATGCTCCCCCCCTCGACATCGATATTTCGATCGCTGGAGCGCACTCCTGGCAACGGAGGGGACTTGAATTGCTCAACTTGAGAGCTCCACCATTCTCGCAGTTCCGCAATCGACTTGCTTTTGTCCAGTTTCATGACTTGTTGATCCGTCGTCCCTTTGAGCATCAATTGTGAAGCAGGATCAAGCTTTCGTCCTCCGACGGTGGTCTTTTGGGGTGAACCGGACATCTTGAGTAGGATGGCATCCGGCAGTTTAAAGATTAACTTAAACAAAAATCGTTGCATTTTGTGTATCCGTAGCTGTACTTGGAATCTATTTGTCTGCAGTTAAGTATGTGTCCAAAGATCATTCTTATTGCGTTTGGTATATTAATAGGTTGCGCGAGTAAACGTTACTTTCGATAGAAAGAAAGAGGCCAAAAGACTGATTTATGATTCAAAAACCCTCACTAATTCTCGGCAAAAAGACCCTTCACTTGGGAAAGCGGATGGTGCTCTCTTTTTTTCTCTGACGAAACAACAGTATATTTTTTCCCAGTAACTGTACCACTTCTCCATCGAGTTTCTCTTCCAGAATATTGACCGCCTCTTTTCGATGAAGCGAACCCTTACCGATTTTCACTTTGATCAATTCGTCTTTTTCCAACGCCCCGTGTATTTCTTGGAGCACGGTCTCGCTTAGACCTTCTTTACCGGTTTTTAAGACGGGTTCGATGTGGTGACCCAGCCCTCGGAGGTAGCGTTTCTGCTTGGCTGAAAGAGGCATATTGTCGTCCTTTGTCTTTTTCGTTGCATGAAGATTCAAGATATATTCTACGATACGTTCGTGAGAACGAGATACGGAGAAATAATGAGCCAAGATCAGCCCAACAATCCATTACATGGCATAACACTAAAAGCCATCGTTACCGACTTGGTGACGCGATATGGTTGGAGTGAACTGCACCAAAAAGTTCCGATTCGCTGTTTTGAAAACCATCCGAGCATCAAATCCAGCCTCAAGTTTTTACGAAAGACCGATTGGGCTCGAAAGAAGGTGGAGAACCTGTATATCAAAGATCAGCAGCGCATCACCCGTAACAAAAAGCGCAACCAACGACGGGCAGCGATGCGACGCTTTCGCGAAGAAAACGAGAAGAAGTAAGCGTTCCGCATACCATATCCGATTCTTCTGAACCACTGGACTCGCCCCTACACCGGATTAGTATACTGGTATGCCGACCCAATCTCCCCAAAACATCGACAAGGGCCGTTTGCGCACCCTACAAACCATCGCCATTACCGGCGCCTCCAGAGGGATTGGTGCGAGTGCCGCGGTAGCACTCGCAAACCCCGGACGGCGATTGGTGCTGATGGCGCGCTCGGAAGACAAATTACGCCAAACACACGCGGCCGTAGAAGAGCGCGGCGGTCAAGCGACCATACTGCCCGTCGATCTTTCATCGAGAGAAGGAGCCGAAGCGTGTAGCAAATCCCTTCTCGAGCACGTCAATGGCCGCTTGGACGTGTTAATTCTCAACGCAGGAACGTCGAACCACGCGGATTTTCTAAACAGCGATTTGGATTCCATCGAGTACGAATTGCGGCTCAACTACCTGTCACCGCTGGTGATTTTACGACAATGCCTCCCGCACATGGTCTCTCAAACAAATGGCGGGCACGTCGTCTGTGTCGGATCGCTGGCTTCTTTGATGCCCTTTCCCGGAGAGGCCAGCTACGCGGCGAGCAAAGCCGCTCTCTTGAGCCTGTTGCGATCGTTACGGGTAGAACTTCGCAATCAACCGGTCAAACTGACGACGGTACTGCCAGGCTACACGGCGACCGAGATGACAGAAAACCACCGCAGTCTTCTTCCTGCAATGTCCTCCGAACGGGTCGGTGTCGCCATTGCAAAGGCGGTTGATGACCGGCCATATATCGTAATCCCGGGTTTGTCGAACCGCTTGGCCGCCCGCTTGTTTCGAACCTTTCCCGGCATAAGCGACCGATTGCTGACGCGGGTTGCCTCTTTGGTCGTTCCTTCGGTGGCACAGCCATGAGCCGTCCGGTTGTACTCATTCTTGGAGGCAGTGGTTTTATCGGACGTGCGATTCAGCGACATCTTCACAAAGATTACGATATCATAACCGCGGACCTCCAACCAAACGCGTTTCACGAAGGCTCTTCCTCGCAGCACCATATCATTGATCAGGGCAATCCTGAAGATGTTGCGCGTCTGTTGTCGCTCCTCGAACCAAATGCCGAGCGGTTGGTGGGCGCCATCCATCTGACAGCGTACTACGACTTTCGAAATCAACCCGACAGGCGCTATACGCAACTCGAGCAAACCTTCCCGCAGTTGCTTCGAGGACTGGATGGCTTGCTCCCCGCCGGCGTCCCGATCTTACACAGTTCGAGTATGGCGGCGATGGAGCCAACAGAGCCGGGCTCTCCTCTGACGGCCAGCAGCCCCCGGATCGGGAGCTGGGCGTATCCCAAACATAACCTCGCCATGGAGCGCATTCTCGAGTCATCTGCGCTCAAACGACCCGTAGCCGAATTGGTACTCGCCGGCGTGTACTCGGATCGAGCAGAATTGGTGCCTCTCTTTCAGCAGATCGAGCGTCTGCGTCGCCGACGTCCGGAAGCGCTATTTTTCCCGGGGAATACCGATCGAGGACTGACGTATGTACACATAGACGACACCGCGGATGCTTTCGCGTGTGCATTAATCCGGCTCCGCAATCAGCCGCGCGTACACCGGCTGCTCATCGGAGAAGATTCTGCGGTTACCTATCGCGAAATTCACGAACGAGCATCACAAGCGTTTCACGGGTACCAACTGCCGCTCATATGGGTACCACGCTGGCTCGCAGCAACCGGGGCCGCCGGACTTGGATGGGTGGGAGATCGCATCGGTGTTCGGCGCTTTCTGCGCGCTTGGATGGTACCATATGCGGGCGAGCACTTCGAATTTGACATTGCCCCCACCACAAACAGTATTGGCTGGCAACCACAGGTTCGGCTCTCAGAGAGACTGCCCGCAATACTCGATTTCGCCAAAAATAACCCAACGGACTGGTTGAGCACGAACCAAGCGCGACCGTGGTAGAATCTTACCTATAGACCCTGCGTTGTGGTTACCCACTTGGTCTTTTTGGACGCATTGTACGACTCAATTTCTCAGGCTCTGCAAGTGACGCCCAAAGGCGCGCATCACCATTAAATGAACCCGCGCTTGACTGAAATTATAGATAAACCACGGCAATCGGGGACAGAACTCGTGAATCGCGGCAATCACAAACTTACCGTTGAAAACCTCTCGAAATTCAAAACGGCCCTCGGGGCTCTCCGCCACATTCGCCAACAGTCCATCGGTAATATCGAGCACGGTATGGTGAACGGTACCACCTTCTCGAACGGTGAGTTCCAGCAATGGGGTCGAAAAGAAGCGTAGGAAAAATCGGACGCGGCGCCCCTCTACTCTGCAGCGTAAAATGAGCCACAAGAACTGTGGGAGCCATCGCACATACTCTTCCATGGTCCATCGCGCATCTTTTTCCAACGGCAACGGTAGACGTTGTACAGAACGCACCCTGCGTTGCTCTCGAATGGTGCTCCGATCGGCCTTTTTGAGCTTTTGACGGGGATTTCGCAAAGGAAAACCCTGCTCATCCATAGACTCTGCAACCGCTTCGCGAAAGCTGATCGCTGAACCTTCTAGCTGCGTTTGCAACGGGTTGGCGTCGACCAACATGGTGTGGCGTAAGCTGTCGATCAACGGCCCTACGAGATCCATCGAACTCGAACTGAATGTGGCCACCCAACGCTTGGAGAAAACGACGCTGATAAAGGGCATCAAAAACATCCAACGCTTTCGACCCATCTCTTCGGCCGTAATCTCGATCAGATCCCGATATGTCAAGCGATCCGGACCGCCGATATCAAAGGAGCCCGTGTACGTTTCCGGATTTTCAAGGCACAGCTTTACGGCGCGCAGCACATCTTGAATCGCGATGGGCTGGGTTTGAGAACTGCTCCAACTCGGCAACCCCATCACCGGCAGGCGGCGTACGAGATTCAGGAGGATTTTCAGTGACGACCCACCGGGTCCAATAATCATACCGCAACGCAAGGTCGTGACCGGAATGCCCGTCGCTTGGAGTACTTGCTCCACTTCAAATCGGCTGGACAAATGATCGGATGTCTCCCCGTCGTCTTCGGGCATCAATCCACCAACATAAATGATTTGCTGTACGCCAACGGCCTTGGCAGCCTTCGCGAAATTATCGGCGATCAACAGATCGAGATTTTGAAAGGAGGCCTGCGTTAAGCGAGAAGAGGGCACCATGGAATGAATCAAATAGATGAGTACGTCCGCACCCGCCAACGCTTTGGTCACGGAATCCAAGGCATAGGCATCGCAATGAATCCATTGCACCGGATCGCTGGGATCGGGATGCTTCATCTTGTAGGCAGATCGCGTCAAGCCTCGCACGGTGTAGTTCTCCACGAGACTCTTGCGAATCGCGGTTCCAACAAATCCGGTTGCACCGGCTATAGATACGACTTTGCTCGACAATTGCGATCCTGATTTTGTGTGCGCTATACTGGATAACTAGCCTAAAAAATCAAACTGTCCATTTCGGCTTTTGCGGAATCGAAATCGTCTTCTCATTTTTTTTCGAAGCGACGGAAGCGACGCGACGGCAAAAAGAAAGAAGAGCGGTATATTTAACATTTGAACCCCATTTTCGGCGATATAAAGCCGAGTTTGACGGATCTTTTTTCGAATACCGCATTTCATTTTTTAAAATTGAATTGGAGAAAGAACCCGCATTCCAGAGCAGATTGGATAAAATAAGAAAGGAAGATGGTCTTCGGATTTCCGAATGGGTTCGGCCCTATCTTCCAAAACACGAAGACTTACCGAGCTCAGGTCCTTGCATGCCAAGAAAACTAACCGTTGAAAGAGATGTAATGTTCAACGCTGACTTAGCAACCGTTCACAAGGTGCTGCTCGATACAGAGAGTTATCCCCAATACATCAAGGCGATTCAATCGTCCAAGGTGGTTTATAAGCAACAAAATGAATCAGAGGTATCGTTTAAAGCAAAGATAGCCGTCTTTTCGTTCGAATACTCTATCAAGACTGTCAAAGTATCAGAGCATCAAATTACCTTTGAACAAAAAAAAGGATTCTTTAGCTTTTTGAATGGAGAATGGAGACTGAAAGAACGCAATGGTGTGGTCGAAGGGAAATATATCGTCAACGTTAAGCTTCCTCTTTTTGTCGCGGGCAAGATCGTCGAAAAGGCGATCAAACTGTACTTTCCGGCTATGCTCGACGATTTCAAAAATGAAATCGAACGACAATTTCAAGAGGGGTAAAAGGCATTGAAACATCGGGAATTCAACGGCCGTGTCGCTTCATTCTCCCCCACCCTCGTTTTACACAAGAAAAAGTGCAATCCGTTGGGGACATACCGCCTCTTTCCCGTTGGTCGGTTGAGATAAACATGGAGGACGACGAGATTATCGTACGATACCCGTACCGCATACGTCGATTCAAAACCGGTATGCACGTGTTGTTCTTCCTCTTGTGTTCTTTGCTCGCTGGATACGGGGCGATTCGAGACGGAGACTTTTTGTTGTGGGTGGCGACCGTTTTGTGCGCTGGCTTTGTTGTGGCGGGTATTGTGGTCACCTTGTTGAATATACGCTACCAAAGTCACATTACGCTAACCCAATCGGGGATATGGGTGCCCAAACACAGATGGACGTCCCAAGAAGAGTTTATTGAGAAAAGCGACATGTACCATTTGGAATATCAAGTACATGCCGGGCAAGAGATGCTCGTTATCGATCACGAAGCAGGACGCCATACACTTCTTGGCTCCATGTTGCCATCGAGAGAAAGCTTTGAAGAGATTCTCTCCTCTTTGTCAAACTCAACCATACATGCTGTGCAACATGCAAAGCGTGTCCGCTCTCACAAGAGTGGACATTCATTCCGATTTCTGGTGTTGAAATTGGCGGCACTTTTTTCTTTTTGCGGTGGCCCGCTCTACTGGATGGAATTGTTCGAGAAGTCCGGTGTGGTTTTTGCCATTGGTTTTGCCCCCATTGCGCTGATGATATTGGGGATTCTCTCGTTGGTGGAGGATTCTCCCTCTCCGCTGAGAACACGAATCGTATTTCTGGGTCTTTTGGGGGCTATAACCCTATTTTTAGAGAGTGTTCTCGCCCTTTCGATGCTCGCTGTGAACCTGCAAGGAGAAGACGTCTCTCTCACGGTGATCGGGTGCTGTACAGGGATCGCAGCCTCGGTCTTTTATGCTTATCGCACCTACCAAGAGTCTTTTCACAACGCGAAGGATACTCTCTCTTTGTCCATACCTGTCGATTAGAAGTTTAACCAACCAATCATGGCC
>JAYYRF010000490.1:0-8051 GCA_036127535.1 Myxococcota bacterium
TATTTCTCGACATCCAAAACAATCTCTTCACCAAACTTCCGACAATGCTATATGCTTTGCCACCGCAAACCCGGATTCGGATCAACGAAGAGCTCGTCCCGGCAAATGATAACTCGTTGCGATTTATATCCAATGACGACAGCTCATCCTTTGCCTTGAATCCCGAACGAGCAGAAGCGCACCGACCACCTCGCTTACAAAAAAAAGCACGGGAGCGTTTAAAAGAAAAAGAGAGTGCATCCAAAGCCCAAATAGACGATGAGCTCGAAGATGACCCGACAACAGAACATCATGTAGGGCCACAACCACTCCCTCCCTCAACACCCTCGTCCCACAACAGCGAATCTCCCTTGCATTCACTGCCTCCTCCCGTGACCATCAATACCCAAGCCCCACGAAAGAAACGACGCCTCAAAACCCTGAACATGACCAATAGCAGTTTGACCGCTTTACCCGAAAAACTCAAAAAATACGGTAATGTCGAACAATTAGTCCTTTCCCAAAATCAACTAACAACCGTACCCATTTGGCTGTCATCCTTTAAAAAGCTCGAGGTTCTCTTACTCGATGACAATATACTGAGCTCGCTCCCGCCAGAATCGCTAAACATCCCCTCTTTACAACATTTCAATCTCCGTGGAAACCGATTAGAAACCATTCCTGCAACCATATGCCTGTGTAGAAATATCAAACATCTCAACATAGAGAACAACCAGTTCCGTCGTCTTCCCAGTATATTGAGCGAATTACCCCGTTTGGAAACGCTTCGCATAAAAGGGAACCCGATAGAAGAATTCCCTGAGGTCATAGCCAAGATGCGCAACCTCCGCAAACTCAGTTTGGGAGACGATTTGAGCAGTTGGAAACGTCATCTTTTAAAGATCAAGCCGCACCTACAGATCAGCTAATTCCACAACGTAGCTAGAATCCCAAACGGCGTAGAACCGCATCTCCTACTTGTTTTGTATTCAACGTCCCCCCCAACTCTCGGGTTACGTCGTTAGCGAGCAGCGTCTCCTTGACCACTTGATAGATGCGTTTCTCCGCTTCCGGTTGCTGTAAATGATTCAGCATCATCGCCGCGCTGAGAATCGCCGCCAGTGGATTCGCAATTCCTTGACCAGCAATATCGGGCGCAGAACCATGTACCGGTTCGAAGAGCGAAAGACGACCCGGATGAATGTTACCACTGGCTGCCAACCCGATACCCCCTTGTAAAACCGCACCGAGATCGGTCACGATATCACCAAAGAGATTGTTCGTTACAATTACTTCAAAGCGTTCCGGTTTGGACACGAGTTCCATCGCCAAGACATCGACGTATCTATGAAAAGCCTCTATATGAGGATATTCAGAGGCCACAATCTGAAAAACACGCTGCCAAAGATCGTGTCCATGACGCATGGCATTGGCCTTATCCGCCATACATACGCTTCGACATCCATTTGTATCGGCGTATGCGAAGGCGGCACGTATGATTCTTTCCACACCTTTACGGGTATTCATCTCTTGTTCTATCGCCACCTCATCCGGTGTTCCACGTTTAAACTGTCCTCCAATACCGGTATAAAGCCCTTCGGTATTTTCGCGAAAAACCACAAAGTTGACATCCTCGCAGCCCTTATCCTTCAGAGGGCATCGACGAGGGTCGAGTAACCGAACCGGCCGAAGATTAATGAACAAGTCGAGTCGAAAACGCGCGCCGAGCAAAATGTCTTTGGCGTGTACATTGGAAGGAACACGCGGATCACCCAACGCACCCAAGTATATACAATCGAATTCTTTTTTCCAGCGCTCAAACACATCGTCAGGAAGGGTGACACCATCCCGTAGATATCGATCGGCACCGAGATCAAAGTGTTCAAATTCCAAAGAAGGATCCAATGCTTCCAAAACGCGAACACCTTGGGCAATGACCTCAACTCCTATTCCATCTCCGGGTACCACCGCAATCTTTGCCATAATTGAACTCCTTAAAAATATGGTCTTATATAATCTGTATGAGGAGAAAAAATTTTTTTTTATCTTTTTTTAAATATTGACTTGTCAATATTTTTTGCCCATAGTATATTTTAATTGTCTGGTGATGATGGAGCCCATAGGGACGACAGAGACTTTCCGCTCTTTAGCATTCTGATCCAGGCTCTAAATATAAACATGACACTCCCCCCTAAACCCCAGCTCCCCCCAGCTGGGGTTTTCTTTATCCCCGTCGTGCTTCGTCTTGCCAACCGAATGCCGTGCTTTTATGTTCTTTTTTCATTCAAACGTTGGCGTATGTCTATCTCTATCCCACCGCATCTTCAATCTGAACCGTGGAGCTCGATCCTATGGGCGGATGTTCAACAATATATCTCTCTCCTAAACCGACATGCTCCCCCACAGCCAAAGCCTTTTGTTGTTGATGTCGGGGCCAATATTGGATTTGCTGCCATCGTTTTCCATTTGGCATACCATGCAGACGTACTCTCCATCGAAGCCATCCCCCAAACGTATCTCTCACTGCAAAAAAATTGCGCACCCTATCCAAGGATCGCAACGATACAAACCGCCGTCGCTTCCAAAGAAGGCTCTGTCACACTCTACGACTACCCCCTAGCCCGGGGTTTGGGTGGGCTCGATGAGCCTCGATTTCAAATTTGGCTCGACCTCTTGCGGGGTGGGTGGCAAAAACAATCCTCCGTCTCCCTTCTCGTCCGTCCAATTCATTGGATTGGTATGATATTTTGGGCACTTTTTGCCGTGCTTATCGTTGTCTTTCGCAAACCGATAACCGTTTCCACCCGCACCTTATCTCAGATTCTATCTGACCATCCCGATCGCACGATCGATGTACTCAAAATTGATATAGAAGGTCACGAACTCAGTGCTCTGCACGGTCTGAACCCTGCAGACTGGTCTCGCGTTCGCACTTTAATTATCGAACTGCATCCAGAGCATAAAGACAAAATTTTGAAATTGCTGCAAGAGAACCAGTTTTCGGTTCTCGCAGAGGAATATGGACAAGTGTATAGTCACAACACCCCCTCTGTTCTTCTCGCCCAGAATCTTACTTTGGCTTCGGTACATACTCATACAGAAGGTTCTTATTGAGTGTACCCGTAGAACGATTGAGCCATTTGGGCGCCTCAAATTCTACCCATGGGCGATCATCTGTGTTTAGAGGTGCTCCTCTCGCCAATTCCTGTAATTCTTCGGGTCCGAGTAGAGGCTTCAAGGGTAACTCTGCTGGCAGAGATGGTGCTGCAATCAACAACACATCCGCGCCCGGTATGGTCTCAAAAAGCCAGGCATTGGGAAATACAAGTACAAAACTTTGAATTAGCGATCGAAAGGCCTCTGGAGGCATGTTGTACAGTTGAATCCACTGACAAAATACACCATCTTGATGAAGACGGGCTCTTCCCAACCTCCAATACTCTACGGTGAAAAGATTGCTCACCCCCGTAATCCACGGGTTCGACGGCTCGCTAATAATCACGCGATACAACGCATCGGTCTGCGCTAAATGCGCTCTTGCGTCCCCAACAATTAAATTCGTACGGGGATGTTGGACAATCTCGTGATTGTAGTCTTTGAAATAGTCACTCGCCTCAACAACAGCGGGCTCCAACTCCAAAATCGTCAAATCTGTCGCACCGGCAGCAAAGGTCTCCGCCGCTGTAATCCCGCTTGCCAATCCGATGACCAAGGCCGGTATCGCTTCTGGATTTTGATGGTCAGCAATCAATACCGGTAACTGACCTGAAAGCTGCTGCGTAGGCATATCTCCACCCGTGGATGCATCCACCTTTCCATTGATCGATAGCCATAGATTCCCACTTCTCTTACTCTGTCCAACCGCAACGGAGGCGCTCGTCCCATCGCGATAGAACAAAAGATCCCAGCCTCGATGCGCAAAGCGTTCGATTGCGCGGGGCGAACGATCATCCATGCGATCGATACGATTGTAAATACCCACGGAGTATATAGCGGGATCCCACATGGGACTGAGAATAAAAAGAGCGAAGAGAGTAATCGACGTGCCGGTTTTCCACTTAAAGGGAAAGAAAAACGCACATGAAATTGACAGTAAGGAGATCAATAAAACCGTCCCTCTTATCCCCAGCCACGGTAAACCGACATACCCACCCAAGATGATCCCAATCACACCGCCCAGTGTATTCGCTGCCAAGACTTGCCCGGCTACCTCTTCTGGTTTCCCATCCGGTACCGATTGTAAACACGCGCTAAAAACGACACCGCTCGCGATGGGTGCTCCTGCCATCGCGAGGGCAATAAAGAGTGCACCCGCGGGGAGTAAACTGGATGCCCCGCCCCATTCCCAGGCCATTCCCAAACCATGTGGTAAAACCCGCCACACAATGGTACCCACAACAGCCAAAAAGCCAATGGCTACCAGCCCAGGTCCGAGTGCTTTGGCACCCCATCGCCTACCGAGTTCGGCTCCGAATGCAATGCCAGCCAAAAAAACAGACAATACAACAGCCATGGCATATACACTTCCCCCAATGAGCAAAGAGCCCAACCGTGCCCAAACGATTTCCAGCGCCATCGCTGTCCCCCCACCCAAGGCAGCCGCAAACCAAATATTAGGCGGAATGCTCTTCAAGATCGTCTTTTTTACCCGCGTTGCCTTTTTCTGTCGAAAAGCCATTATTAAGGCACATATGCCTACCATACCGGAAATGGAAGCCGCTAACACTTCTGTACCACGGATTCCCAAGACGGGCATCCACCAGAAAGCCGAAAACAAAACGCCCAGCACAGCTCCCAGTGTATTGATCGCATATAGAGCGGCTAGGCTTTTGCTCTCTCTGACCGAGGGGCCGAAGGCCGGTAGGGTCGCTCCATGTAAAAAAGCAGGGGGTAACAATACAGGAGCGGCCAAAAGCAAACTGTACATTTGTCCACCCGCCGTTTGAAGGATCGGCTCCCACCATTGCAGCATCCATGGAAACCCCAAGGCCCACAGCGCCACCAATATCTCTAGCACACCATACCCGAATGGGGCATCACGCCAACGTTGGCGACCGGCCCAAAGTCCCCCTAGTCCCAATCCACCCATATACAAAGACAACGTCACCACTGCCGAAAAACCGGCACTTCCCGTTATTAAAGACAATCGACGAAGCCACACGCTCTCACAGCACAGCGCGGCCATTCCCGAGAGTAGCATCAGTAATAGAAATTCTTTTCGGAGCGTCTGCACGAGTTCCAACCTTTGAAATTATATATACCCTCTGCCTTTATTCCGATTTACACCAATCTCGCATAAGAAAATCTCTCCAAAAAAATCCATCTGTGCTACACAATGACATGTAAACCCTCTCTACATTTTTGAGGACGCTCCTTCTCTCACGAAGATAATTTTCACCAATGACTATGCAGAAAAACGATACAATATAGGCAGTCATTTTGAGGATATATATGATTTCTTTGCTCCTACTCGGTTGTCAACCCCAAGATAACCCTACAGATACTCTTGTTGGGATACTCATCAATCCGTCAGAAATGATCATTCCCACAGGAAGTTCCGTACAACTCAAGGCCTTTGGTTTAACCGAAGATCGACAAGCCGTGGATCTCACAGACTCCGTTACCTGGAATGTGGAATATTACGATGTTGCCACCGTTTCCAACAATCTCGATTCAGAGGGTATCCTAACGGCAAACGGAGAGGGGCATACCCGTATATTCGCAGAATACGAATCCATTCGGTCACCGTACGGAGACATTTTTGTCACCAGCGCACAATTGGAGCGCCTGACCATCGATCCAAATGAAATCGTACTCCTCGAAGGAGACAGTGCACAACTCAAGGCGACAGGCTACTTTTCCAACGGAGAATCCGGCGATCTCACCCAGCAGGTTCGGTGGATCACATCCGATGGTTCAATCGCACAACTGAGCGAACCGGGACATATCGAAGGCATACAAGCCGGAGAAGCTCTCGTACACACAGAATATGAGTCGATTGTGTCCGACTCAATCAAAGTCGAAGTAGACTTCTACAACGCCAATGGAAAACCGGACTTAATTATCGATAACGCCTCTGGATACATCGAAGACGGATATGCGATCTACGAGATCAAAATTAAAAATCAGGGTAGTAAGACCGCAGTGGGTTTTTGGTTCGATATATGGGTCAATCGCGACGATGAACCTCAAATCGGACAGTCGGGGAACGACTACAGATGGATAGAGTCTATTGGCCCCAATCATTATCAAAATCTATCCTTTGCCATTCCATATAGCGGTACGACAGCCACATCGTGGTTTCTCATCGATACTACGGACGAGCAAGAAGAATCCCACGAATACAACAACACGTCGAATTTAGACCTGGAACCATATGTACCCGTGGTCGGCGTCGCGGATCTCTCCGTAGATTACTTTGATTATTATATGGGTGAAGACGGTTCACTCAACTATTTCATCGACGTCACCAACAACGGTACTGAAGCCGTCCCCTACTTTTTTGTCGATCTGTATCCCGACCTCGAATCCCCACCATCGATCGGATCCGACGGAGAACACTACCTGGCCATTGAAAACCTATCCCCTGGTGAAACCCGTTGGGCGGATTTCGTCCATCCAAATGCATGCAGCGGTTGTCGTTCATGGGTCATGATCGATAGCTACGACTTTATCCTCGAATTAAACGAAGACAACAATATAGAGGGTCCACTCATCATACCTTGAGCCGAGCAATCATTCTGCGACAAGAAACGAACGCATGGCATCTGTGACCCTTTCGGTCGCATCCTCCATCACATAGTGACCGACATCGTCCCAAGCATGCACCAGCGCATCGGGGCAGCGCTCCTCCCATTCTTTTCGAAAATGGGGGGTAAAGCAGAAGTCTTGCTCTCCCCATAAGATGAGCATTGGCTTAGCCCGCAGCTGTACAAGGCCTTCTTCTGTCTCTTTGAGCTGTTGGTAGCTGGGATGAGATGCTTTCAAAGGAATATCCTCTACAAAACGCAAGGTTGCAATTCGGTTTTCCCATGAATCATATGGAAACAGCAGCCCTTTCTTTACATCATTGGATAGGCCCTTACTGGTCGCACGCCAGGTCGCAACCTTTGCAAAGGCATTCCCACCACGCACCATTACGGGACCAAAGCCCGGTATTCGACAGCTTGCAATGGAGAGTGGTATCTCTTGTGAACGAAAAGCGGCGGTGTTGGTCACCACGAAGTGGGAGAAACGATCCGGCTCGGCAACCGCAGCACCCATGCCAATGGCTCCCCCCCAGTCATGGACGACCAAGCGAATGTCTCGTAAATCCAAATGCTCGATTAGACGGCGGACATTGCCAACGTGCTGCTTGAGCAAATATCCCCAATCTTGCGGCTTATCGGACAATCCGCAACCGATATGATCGGGAATGACCACCCGATGATTCGGAAAGGCTTCGATCAAAGCACGCCAATAAAAAGACCATGTTGGATTTCCGTGCAGTGCCAGTATGACCGGCCCTTCGCCTTCATCCAAATAATGCATACGTCCACCGTCTACATCCAGATATTTACCCGTCCAAGGATAGAGTTTTTTCCAATTTGTCGACATTACCAATCTACTCCCAACATCATCACATTTAACCCACTGCCAATCCCCATCAAGGCAACACGCTCTCCGTGCGAGATACGTTTTCTTTCCAACAATGCAGATAAACTGAGCGGAACGCCACAAGCTCCAACATTCCCGTGATCGATGTACAGTCGTACCGCTTTGTTGAGGGGTATACGAAGCGCACGGATGACGGCATCGTGATTGGCACGTCCGACCTGGTGTAACGCGTATTCCTTTGTACGGTTGGACGAAATATCGAGCTCGGGCTGAAGATCTTGCCAGGTCTCCTTTGCCAGCTTTACCCCTTCTGCCAGTAAACGCGCCGGATCGGTTGTCATCTTGGTCGCCGTACCCACACACAAATGACTCCACTCGGTTGCCGCTCGGGCGATCCCTCCGAGCAGACGATGCCCCCGTTTTGCGTATTTTTTAGAGCACAAAATCATTGCAACACCCGCAGATCCTAGGGTTAG
>JAYYRF010000491.1:0-5806 GCA_036127535.1 Myxococcota bacterium
GTGTATGTCTACCGCATTGCCCGTACAACGAATTATATCACCAGCCTTGGCGATAGAAGAGTCGAGTTGAAGCGGATTGCTCACACCCAACATTTGCCCCGTCGTCATGTTCCGCCAAAGATAACTTTTGCTGATGGCTTCTTCATCCGGATCCGTCGCCGTCAGCAAGCATGTGAGTTTCCCCGTATTGTTCACCCCTTCTGGCGGAATGATTTCCAAACCGTCATAGCTCATGGGAGAATCGACAACCGACGCACTGGCTGTCCCTGACACCTCTCCTCCATAGGGATCCTTTGCGGCTCCCTCACAGGTAATCGTATCCAAAGGCTGAATCCAAGACGGATCCAGGGTAATCTCCGAATCGGTTGATACAACCTGTCCATTTACGCTCCAACGATAACTATATTGGAGACTATGTGAGTCCGGATCGACCGCATCGATATCACAACTCAGCGAGTCTTGCGTTGTGACAGATGTTGGATGAACATGAACGCCGTTTAAAACCGGCTCGCGATTTTCTACGAAGACCGATACGGACGCGGCATCGACCGCACCATCCGAATCGATGGTCTGTGCGGTGCAGAGGACTTGTTCTCCCGGGGAGACCATCGTGTCATCTAGCTGTAGCTGGTCACTCGTTCCCAAAACATCACCAGACGAAACATTCGTCCAAATATAGCTGACGGATACCATCTCATCTACATCGGAAGCACTGGCGCTGCAGACCAGCGCACTTTGATTATCAATACCGGAATTGGGAGATATAGAAATACTGTGAATTTGCGGAGCCGTATTGAGGACGGTCACTTCGTCAAAGGCGATATCACTCGATAGATAGCTATCGCTCGCGATGACTTCCACGCGCCAGGTCTCGCCTTTTTGCAATTCCGAAGCGGGTACGGTCGCTCCGCTGTACAGTGTCTGAACACCGTTTTCGTACCAAGAGTAGCTCACGGTCGGAACCTCTCCATCGAGATCGACAAGGTTGTCGACGATCGCACTGAGGGATGTGAGTGTGCTTGGCTGATTCGGTACAATCTCTACCGTCGGCGTCGCGGGTCTTTGGTTCACGAGAACCGATACGGTGTCCTCGCTGTACAGCCCAACGCTGTCCGTGGCCGTCAAACGAACGATATGCCAACCCGGGGACAGAACTTCACTAAAAGTCGATGCGCCGGCGCTGTTGGGTGCATCTGTATGCAGAACGCCATCCCGATCGGAACTCCACTCGATTTGTAAGCCCGAAGCCGCTTCTTCGGAGTCTAAAACAGTCGCACCAAAATTGACAATGTCTCCTTCCAAATACAAATCGCCATCACCGGGGCTTTGTACGTGAATACTGGGAGGTGTTCCGACAATATGCGTAATGCTGTCGCTGCATTCCGCTCCTCTCTCATCCCGTACCGTCATTGTAATTTCGTGCTCCCCTCGGGAGAGTCCATGATGCGTAAAGAGAACGTTACCGCTTGTATCGGGCAGGGTCGTGCTCAAAATCCCATCTCGGCTGGAGTTCCATTCTACACTGAGCGTGCTCGGACCGATATCCACATCATCGACCTCGCCCATAAAATTAGCCAATGCACCAAACACGCTGGCAGCACCTTCCGATGGTGCCGTAATGGAGCACGTCGGATTGGAATTCGGTGGTCCAACTTGGAACTTAACCGTATCCGACGAGCGTTTTCCGTCGGAATCGACAACGATCAGCTGTAAAACGTGCTCTCCTTCAGATAAAAAGGTCGCGGTCGAAAAGGAGCCGGTACTGTCGGGTTCTGATTCCACATTCAATACGCCTTCAATGTCGCTGTTCCACGTGGCGTCCAAAGTCTCGGCCGCATCCTCTCCGTCCTGCACCACCCCCGTAAGTGGAATCACCTCGTTTTGATAATAAAAACTCCCGGGCAAAGGCTCTACAATTTCTGCGAATGGAATATCGCGCAACAACACCTCGAGTTCTACATGGGCGAAACCACCGGCGGACTGCGGATCTCGCACCGTCGCGGATACCTCTCGATCTTCCCATGTAATGTCGATGATGCATTCGCTGAGACCGTCCTCATCGGCTGTACGCCATGGACACATGACCTCTTCTCCGAGATACCATTGTATCTCCAGCTGTTCATAGGAGTGATTCCGATCTTCAACTTTGCCCAAAAAGTATACGCTCTCTCCTTCTAAGACCTGAACCGGGGAGATAGGATCTATAATTTCGATGCCGGGACTGTAATTGATGGCCTTCGCACCGGTATCCGAAGCACAGGCAAGAACAAAGGCTATCCAGGTGTAACGCATATTCAATCCAATTGACTAGACTCGCTGTTATCTTACTTCACAATGACCCATATCTCAAGAATTCATATATAGAATACACGGTCAAAGACCGCTCTTCTTCAATTGTTTTTGTCCATGGAAACGTCCTTTCGCATGCGAAACCAACCAAGAAGGGTCAAAAGCAGAAGAGACATCGACATCGGGGAGTTGCTCGAACGACACCGACATCCCTCTTCGTAATCCAACAAAACCGGTTCTCCGTTTTCTGGTGGAACCCAATCTTCGTTTCCATCTCCCTCATCACTTTCGTCACCACTGTCCCCTGCCTGCGAGTCATCGCCCGTACCCTCCTCTTCCCCGGAAGGTTCTCCTTCTGAAGACGGCTCGGACTCAGAAGACGGTTCGGACTCAGAAGACGGCTCTCCCTCACCAGAGGACGGTTCGGCTGTATCGCCTTCCGACGGAGATGTCTCTTCTCCTGCTGCGGTATCTTCACCGTCATTCGAGTCTTCTGCGGAAGGCTCTCCGGTAGTATCTTCCTCAGAGGTCTCCGATGCCTCCTCGTCGTCATCTTCAGAGGTCTCCGTACTGGCCTCTTCCGGTACGCAGTCCTCATCCAACTCGTCGTCGCAATCCTCGTTCCCGTTTCCACAATCGTCTATCGCAATACCGGGATGAATGTTCGCAAACAGATCCTCACAATCCAAACCGCCGTATAAATAGGAATCATATCCATCACCGTCTGCATCGTAATCGCTCAGACCGTCGCAATTCTGATCGATGCCGTCATAGTAAATTTCCATGGCCAAGGGAGAAATATTCGGGTCAAAATCGTCGCAGTCCGCGCCCCCATAGGCCGCTGATACCACCATATCTAAATCGCAATCGAATTCCGAGTCATTGAGACAATCTGAGTCAATCCCATCATAGCAAATCTCTGTGGCTCCGGGATGGACATTGGGATCGGTATCATCACAGTCCTCACTGTAATAGTACCCATCCCCGTCATCATCCACGTCATCGACCGTGTCACAATTTTGATCGATACCATCAAAGGCAATTTCTGGCGCCCCGGTGTAGATGTTCGGATCCGTATCATCACAATCATCACCACCGTACTGATCGGAGTCTTGTCCGTCACCGTCCGCATCGTAATCACTGAGATCGTCGCAATTCTGATCGATACCGTCGTAGTAGATTTCGGTGGCCGCCGGCGATATGGAACTGTTATTGTCGTTACAATCACTTCCTGCGTAATAGTATGCGGCGTAGCCGTCTCCATCGTAATCAAAGTCGCTGAGACCATCGCAGTCGTTGTCGATACCATCGTAGTAATAGTCCGTTGCCCCGGGGTGAATGGTCGGATCGACATCATCACAATCGTCACCACCGTACTGATCGGAATCGTAGCCGTCACCATCCGCATCGTAGTCCGATTGACCGTTGCAATCTTGATCGATACCATCGTACCAGATCTCCGTTGCCCCGGGATTGATATCAGCATCGGTATCATCGCAGTCATCACCACCGTCTTCTACACCGTCATATCCGTCGCCATCGTCGTCAAACTCCAGTGCGCCGTCACAATCTTGGTCGATACCATCTTTGGGAATCTCCACTCCGTCCGGATTAATCGTAGCATCGGTATCATCACAATCGAGCCCGCCCGAATTCAGCGTATCATATCCGTCCCCGTCACGGTCGAAGTCACTCGCACCATCGCAATCTTGATCGATCCCATCATACCAAACTTCGTTGGGGGCTCCGGGATACACATCTTCGTTGTTATCATTACAATCGGTTCCATTGTAGTCTTCGCTGATGTAGCCATCACCATCCGCGTCAAAATCGGTCCCGCCGTCACAATCGGAGTCTGTACCGTCATACCAGGTTTCCAGCGCTCCCGGATTGATATCCGAGGAGCTATCATCGCAATCTTCCCCCAAATAAAAACTCGTAAAACTACCGGTTCCATATCCCGAAGCGTAGTATCCATCTCCGTCGGCGTCATAATCATCGGCGGGATCACAATTCTCGTCGACTTCGTTGTAGTATTCCTCGGTTGCATCAGGCGAAATTTCGTCGTTTCCATCGTCGCAGTCCGTGCCCTCGCTCGCTCCATAGGTATAGGTTGAGCTTTCATGACCGTCGAAATCCGCATCGAAATCAGACCACGAGTCGCATTTTTGATCGACACCGTCGTACCAATTCTCTTCTGCATCGGGATTGACAGAGCTCGCGCCGTCATCGCAGTCGTTCCCACCCCACTCGCTCGAGATGTGCCCGTCGCCGTCAGAATCGTAATCCGAGTCACCATAGCAATCTTGATCGATACCGTCGTACCAAGTCTCTTCTGCGTTGGGGTTAACGCTCGCATCGTTGTCGTCACAATCGCCATCTGCCTCGCTCAAACCATCTCCGTCCGCATCATCGAGACCGAGTTCAGAAAATCGCACGTCATCGATGCCCCACTCATCGAGGGCGGTATCCGACTCGATAAGCAATGTGTCTATCCCATAATCGAAGCTCAATCCGACGAAGAAAGCACCGCCTTCTGAATATACCTCGATGGGATAACTGTACAGAAGAACCCCGTCCGCATATCCGGTTACCTGCAGATTGGCTGCGACGTCAATTGCGTAAAAGGAGACTGCAGGCTGCACCTCGTCAAAGGTTAAGATGGTACTCGTACCGCTCAAACGTCCCGCTTGATCATCCATGGGAGAAGCCCCATCGATATCGGTCTCAGCGGAAACCCCGCCATCAAAGGTGACACCCAAATCTTCGTATTCGATCGTGACCGGATAAGATAGGACGAGATCTTCAAAATCGATCTGCTCTAGACTCAACGACCCCAACAGCGTCTCACTTTCTACTTCCCATGTACTGTAGTCCGCGTAGACTTCGATGTTGCCCCCATCGACAGCACCATCACAATCATCATCAATACCATTGTTGAGATCTTCCGTCATTCCGGGATGGACGTCCGCATTTTCGTCGTCACAATCCCCGTCGACCTCGGTGTATCCGTCCCCGTCTGCGTCCGTCTCTGCCGTCCACACAACCGCCAAATCATCGATGCCAAACCCATCACCCAACGCCCCTGTAATCGACACATAGTCTACCGTCGATGAAAAGATCAGACCGACGAAACGACCACCGGGTATATTGTCTCCTTCGAGCTCCACCGACATATCTTCAAAGAGAAATGTCTCTTCGTAAGAAGCGGATACCGAGAACTCGCCTTCCCCGTCAAGAAGGTACAAAGCCATGGCCTCAATGCCGTCATCAAAGTATAATCGAAGCTCGTTCTCCACACCATCATCGAGAATCTTAAGAGAGAGATCTCCCCGCGAGGAAGAGCCATAAACTCCTGGGGAGAGTAAAACCGAATCCGATCCAAACATGCTCAGGCCATAGGACACATACATCGTCGATCCGTTGTCTCCGGAAGATCCGGACTCGAAGTCGAAAACATCGTAATCGAGCATACCTTGAGACTCAGACTCAAACACCCACCAATCCATTCGCTGGC
>JAYYRF010000492.1:0-4995 GCA_036127535.1 Myxococcota bacterium
TTTTCGAGCACTCTCTTTACTTGCATCTTTTACTTGTGCTTCTTGCGCGGCAACCGTTTCTTTTTGGGTCGAAATCCCGACCAGTTTGATCTGTAGTTCCGTCGGAGGAGATCCGTCGGGCAATGCCAGCGGATCTCCCTCTGGCAACGGGCTGTTTGCTTCTATGAGTTCTTTTTGTTTTTGCGCCAGTGCCGCCTTTTTCTCTTGTAGCTCATCTTTGATGATTTGCTGCTCTGTCAAAAGCACTCTGTATTTTTCGATATTTTCAATGGTTTTACGCGTTTTGGCTGTATCTCTTTGGCTAGCAACGATGAGATCGTTCATGTTTTGCAGCGCGCGCTCCAAGTCGAGGTCATCCAGGTCTTGCAGTTTCAAATCGGTTTGGCCACTTTCCTCCAATTCTGCGACCAAACGATCCATCGCTTCATTTTTTGCTTTGAGTTCTTGCCTTCTGCTTTCGACCGCTCTTGCCTCACCGCCGATCTCCGCCACATCTTTTTGGCGTTCCAAGAGGGCATCTCGTTTCGTTTCGAGCTCTTCGGTTTTGTTCTGTACATCTTCTCTTGCACGGGAGAGCGCCTCTTCCGTTTCCACAATTTTTCTTTGTCCAAATTCTACTTGGGCTTGCACGATCATTTTGTATCTATCTCTGCGTTCTTGACGCCGCTCTCGAAACAAATCTTCCGTGGTTTTTATCTGTTCGCCCAGCTCGGCCGCCTTTTTGTCTCTTTCTTTTTTGGGCAAATGCTGGAAGGCTTTTCCTTTTTCCAAGTAAACTTTTTGCCTTCTCAAATCGTTGAGTTGTCGTTGGGCTACGCGATGCCAACTTTGCTCGTCTTGCATAAATTCGTCTGGACGGATGCCGATATCTTCATCCTCTAAATCAAAATAGTCCTCCATCGCGACCTTAAGACTTTCTTTTAGATTCGTTAAGATCTCCTTCGCTTCCTCTTCCGTTGCATTGGCGAGTTGTCTATCGATTTCATCCAAATGCGACTGGAAGGAAGCAAGGTATTCCGGGCTCGCAAAATCTTCGCGATCGAATACATTTTTTTCTAAGCCCTCAGCCAACTGATAAAATAATTCCCTGTTTTCACCGGAGTCTTGCTTTTTGACCAAATCATCCAAAGAGCGATTGGGACTGTTTAGTTTGCCTTTGCTCGCGACCAACTGCAGCAAGTGATCCGCAGACTCGATCAACGCTTGTCGGGCTAAAATTCGCTCTTCTCTTGTAGAATACAGACCATGCGTTTCTTTGATATCTCCTGTTGAACGCTCTACGGCTTTGATAAACAACTCTTCTTCTAGATGATGAACTTGCTGTGTAAGCTCGGTAATTTCGGTTGAAATCATCCCGGGGCTGTCCCCCAAAACCGATTCGCCGGTGGCTGATATTTTATTGAGTTCAATTTCGTGCTCTCTCATCACCGCTGCTTTTTTACGCAGTTCTGCATTGGTAAATCTATTCCCCGGATCGCTGATCTCTCGACGAATCGTCTCTATCTCGTTCTTGATTTTAGCGTGGAGAGCATGTGCCATACGCGGATTTAACGTACCGCCATGCAGTTTTTGAAGCTGCTCCGCCAAATCAACACCGTATCTTTCTTTGATGACGAGCTTTTTTTCTCGCTCCGCTCGCATCTCGTCGGTATTTCCCAGTTGGTCTCCCAAATTGAGAAAATCATCGATAATGGACTGTGCATCCTCGAGTTTCGTCATGAGCTTCTGTAGCTCGCCCGATTTGATTTTCTTTTTCTTCTCGTCGATTCTCTGCCGAATCTCATCGTGAATCTTGGCGATCTGCTCGTGCATCTGGTCAAAGTCGTCATCGGTTGGACAATACGGATCTCCACCGATTCGCTCGCGAATGAGATAGATCTCTTGTTTGATCTCGAGCAGCCACAACGAACGATCGGACGTATCACTTTCGTGAGACGTATACCAAGCATCCACCGTCGCGGCCATCGTTGTCAAGGCGACGATTTTTTCCGCATTTTCAGTCAGTTTATTGTAGTCCTTAACTTGACTCAATAACGAACTATAGTTCGATGTTGTTCTGCTGAGCCGAGCCGAAAAAGACAATTTCCCCGCCTTTTCTTTGAGCTCTCCGACGCTGATGTCTCCGTCCAAATCATCGAACATATTGATGAAGTCATCCATAGAGGCCAAACGTTCTCGGGATCGGCGACTTTGCTCATTTTGTTCTTGCTGTAATGCAGCGATATCATCCTCGGTAATCCTGGAGATCTCCTCTTCCTCTTGGCGCAACTGCTCTTTTTCTTCGTCGGTGAGCGCCTCTTCTTCGTCGCGCTGGTCTGCATCTCCGACCCTGAGCTTTGCTGTTTTCAAAAGGGTTAGCTGGTAATTTTTGGCCAAACTTTTCATGCATTTTTTGAACGGAGAGTACGCGCGATCACTCTTGAAAATGATCTTCCCTCCCTCGCAGATGACCTCTCCTCGCACCGCCTTGGTTCGACCAAGCATCTTTTGCATTTTCATGGCAAATTTTTGCACTTTGCTTCCGCTTTTGTCTTTTCCCTTGAGGTAAACGATCAAAAGACCCTCTTCTTCGGGTGAGTGTCTTTTGGGAGCCATCGAAAGCCAAAACCATCCTTGAAGCTTATCACCGCTCGCTTTTATTTTTTTCAAACTGTCTTTGGTGCCTCGAATATCGCCTTCATCTACAATCATTGTCCCTCCTCCAAAAGTGCCGTCCAAAGTGCATCATTTTTTTGTTTGTCTACGGTTTCACCCTCTTTGTTTTTTTGAATGAATCTCGCGTTCGCCAGTTTGCGCAACAAAGAACATTCAGACACCGACTCGGTTGCCCATTTGGCCAAATGCTGTATGAACTGCGAAGACTCCATTTGACTTTGAAACAATAAAAATCCTCCTTTTTGGAGATCTCCCTTACAAACAACCGACCCCCGTATCGCCCCTTTGGACTGTGGAGCATCTTTAATCCACGCTCGAATTTTCTGTTTTTTGGGATCGTCTTCTTCGCGAAACAGCATCAAGTGCGGAGCATCGCCTCGTACCTTTTCGGCAAACCAAAACCAACATCGCACCCCTTCGTCTACGTCTCTCAAGGCATTCGCCAAGGGAATATAGGGTGGACTGATCTTTTCGGACACTTCCTTCTCCAGGGGCTCGGGAGATGTCTCAGAATCCAATATTTGACTCTGCTCTAAAGCTTGACGGATACCGGGTTCGCTGTGTCGAGCAAAATAATCCAACAAAGGACGTAAGAGATCTGCATCTCCTTCCGTTACGAAGCACAAACGCCCCCGAAAAAAGTTGATGACCCCGTGCACAGACTTGCCACTTTTGGGTTCCTCTTCCATCATGTGCCGGGCTTTTTTAAGCAAAACCTTCCCTTCGGGATCCTTGTTTGCGTCGCGAAGAACAAGGATTTTAGACTGCGGATTGGACCAAAACCAATATTGATTTTTTGGATCGGCTTCGGAGATAACCCGGTCTAAATCTTTTTTGATTTTGGCGTCTGGCGGGGTTTCCAACAGCGTCCATGCTTGGGTGGCCGAAATTTCCTTTTGGATTTTTTCTCCTTCCGTTACGAGGAATCGGCTTTGTACGAGTATCTGCAAAGCTGGGGCCTTATCGATCATTTTCTTCGTCCAGCGAACCAAAGCCGATAGGGTTTGATCATCTCCGCTAGCGGATACAAAGGAAAAACCGTTACCTCGATTGTAATGGGCAATACCCATGATCGGTCTTTGGGATAAACCATCAATCGCGTATCGACACGCCTCTTTAAACTGGAGTCCCGTCGGATCTTCCCCGCAAGGAATCATAATGAGCGGCAACGAAAGTGATAGACTGGCATCAAACATAAACCACAAACGCTCTCCTCCCTCTAAACCAGAGAGCGTTCGCACCAAATGTTTGGGTACTTGTCGTGCCAACCCTTTCCATGAATCTTCGTCGAACTGGATATCGAGAACCTTTCCATCATCGTCCAACGTTGTGTACGATGAGAAAATGAGACGACGTAAATTGGGGTATTCCTTGATATCAGAGGATAAAAAGCGCACCATGGAAGAAACAAAATCTTCGCACGGGTTTTGAGAACCAAAGGAAAAATACCCTTCCTGATCGACGACGGCTAACCCCATGGCCAAATCTTCATTTGCGTGTTTCTCCTCAATATTTTGGTACCAAACCTTGGGATAAGACTCATCTTGCCCATCGATGTTTTTGAGGTACACTCCAAAGTCATTTTGTGTTCCCCCAAAGGCAAACCAGTATCGATCACCGGGTTTAACAACTGTCAGTTCGCTTGACAGCTGAAGCAAATCTTCTGTTTCCACGTCGAGCTCCTATTCTCTCTTTATATTTGTTCGCTATGTGCGTTGTTGGGTTGACGTTTCACCTAACATCTCAAGATTCAATCGCACCCAAAACGATCTTTTTTTAATGTTTATCTCAGAATTCGAAATCATATGAGTCCGTCTCCATCCCGTGCTATGAACTTGGAAAGAGCTTTTTTATGAGACAATCACGTGTGGGTACGCAAATGAAGAAAGACTCGATACTCGGAATCATTCCGTGCAGCAAAGAGAAAATTTGGGACACAGAACCGCATCGAAAAACGGTACTGGCCAAAGAAGCCTACCGATCGGCCTTTCACCGCTATGCGCGTTGTTACGCACAACGGCATTGCGCACAACACATCATTTTATCGGCGAAATACGGTTTTATGAAACCGGATTTCCCCATCCAAGAACCGTATGATATCAGTTTTTCCCGCCCCAAAGATCCGGTAATTTCGGTAGACACACTGCAACAACAAGCTGCGGACTACCGGTCATTTTCTGCGATCTTGGTTCTGTGTCCCAAGGCCTACGCCGAGAAGATAGCGCAAGCCTTTTATCACCTTCCTCCCAAACTGCTCTTTCCGCTGCAAAATATCGGTGGATTTGGATCGATGCATCGCTTCCTCAAAGATGGCGCGGCGACATAGCCCTTTCGTGCTTG
>JAYYRF010000493.1:0-7651 GCA_036127535.1 Myxococcota bacterium
TACCGAACGTCTTCCCGAAGAGGATGGCGCAACCATATGTGAGGTGATGCTTACGTTCGACGATAGCGAAATCATCCTCGAAGTCAGGGATAGCGACAACGCACGCGGTGAAGATCGCGTTTATTTGGAGGTAGTACCGTCTCAGAATCCCGTCGCGGAAATTCTATCGCCTACCCCCAATGGTATTTACTATGCTGACCACCTCGTTACTTTCGAGGGTGTGGTATCGGATCCTGAAGACGCGCCGGCCGATCTCAACGTCAAATGGGAAAGTAACCGAGACGGAATTCTAAGTGGGGTGGATGCCATGCCCAACTCCATAGGCAACGTACAAGGATACGGTTATCTGTCCGAAGGGGAGCATGCGATTGAATTGCATGTAGAAGATACGACGGGCTATCCAGGAGTCGATACTGTCGTTGTTCAAGTTGGCCCTCCCAACTCTGCACCCAACTGTGAGATTACCGAGCCGATCAACGGTTCGGGAAGCGGTGTTGGAGAAGAAGTCCGCTTTTTGGGCTGGGCAAACGACGTTGATGTACCCGCCAATATGCTATTGGCAACGTGGTATTCGGATAAGGATGGCGAACTGGGAAATTCCACCGTGAATTACGATGGAATTATTTCCTTCCCGTTCTCCGGCCTGTCCATGGATACGCATCTCATTACCTTGACCGTGGTCGACGAAATGAACGCCATTTGCTCGGCTTCCATTACACACGCCGTGGGTATTTCACCCGTCGTAAACATCGACAGTCCTATGGATGGTTCAACATATAATGAGGGAGACGAGATTCTGTATTCCGCTACCGTTTCGGATGACCAAAACGCCCCCAACGAGCTCGAACTGGTATGGACGCAAAATGGCTCTCCCATCTCTTATCAATCCGCCGAAACCTCCGGAGTCACGTCTTTCAGTGACCATACCCTTGCCATCGGTACTTATACCGTAAAACTAAGCGCGATGGACAGCGAGGGATTGACCGGCAGTGATGAGGTTTCCTTTGTCGTCAATGGATTGCCGAGCGCTCCGACGATTCGGATCTCTCCCTCTCCCGCATATACGGAGGACACATTGTCGGTATTCGTAGACATTGATTCCGTCGATCCGGAAGGAGACTCGATTTCCTATAGCGATCTTTGGAGCAAAAACGGTACGGTTCAAACCAATCAGGTCGGTCAGAGCATTGCCTTTTCAGAAACGTCCAAAAATGATGTTTGGACGGTTGTGGTGACCCCGAGCGACGGATTTGGAAACGGAGAGAGTGGAGAAGCGGAACTGGTCGTTCAAAATACTCCACCGACCTTAAGCTCCATTTCTCTATCACCAAGCGGGACAGTTTATACCGATGCCAATCTCAACTGCCTTGCCTTTTTCGACGATCCGGACGAGAGCCCCAGTATAACGTATTCATGGTCCATCAACGGTACCGATGTGGGCAATGCCCCCTCGTTGTCGTTGTCTTCTGCCGGTGCATCTCCGGGCGATGTCGTCACATGCGTGGCTTCCGCGACCGACGGCGATGGAGCGAGCACAAGCGGCAGTGCCAGCACCACCGTTGAAAACCTTTTGCCCAGTGTGGTTTCAGTAATATTGGAGCCTTACTTCATTTTCACCAACGATACGATAATCGCTACCGCATTCTTTTCGGACGGAGACGCAACGCAAACGGTAACGGGTCACTACGCTTGGCATGTGATAGACGCAGATACGGGTCTGGACAGCGAAGTCCAAAGCGGAACGGACAGTACGCTGAGCGGCATCCTCTCTTTCGACAAAGATGACGAAGTTTACGTCGTCGTCACACCCAATGACGGTGTCGACGATGGCAGTCCTTTTACGTCCAGCAGTGTTACGATCAGCAACACCGAACCAACCGCTCCCAGCATCAGCGTTTCCCCCAATCCGGCCACCCCGCTACAAGATGACCTGCTTTGTTCGGTGGACACCGCTTCTATCGACGCTGATGGCGACACGATTACGTATACGTATGTGTGGACGGATCCGAGCGGACAAACCCAACAAACGACCACCAATGTAGCCGCAGTCACCGATACCTTTCCGGCCAGCAGCACCCGCCAAGGTCCTTGGACGTGTACCGTGACCCCCTATGATGGTCAAGAGTACGGAACCCAAGCCGCGGACAGCACCGAGGTTGGCTCAGGGCTTCCCCTCACCGACCTTCTCTTTTGGTTTGATGCTTCTCAAGGCACCTCATGTGCGAGCGATGGCTGTGCGATTTCGGAATGGCAAGATCGATCGGGGAACCAATATCATGCCCTCCAAAGCCAAAGCAGTAGACAGCCAGTATTTCGCAGTGCGGCACTACAAGGAATGGATGCGATCGATTTCGATGAAGACTATTTGGAAATCCCCTCTATTTCATTGTTTCAGGGTTCAAACGAGGGTCTGTCGGTTTTGATTGTCTTTGCGACGGACAACAACGCCCCCCAACGATTCCTTCTCAATCACGGGCCGACGACCTGCCACTGCAGTTGTACCTTTGAACTCGGATACGCAGCCGGAAACGGTGTTGCCGGAAACTTTGGACTGCACCGCGGTTGCGGTCATTCCGTCGTGACCAATGGTAACCTCGTCCCCAATTCCACCCCAGTCCTCATGACCACCATCGTCTCTTCTTCCGGAAATTCGCCCCACAATATACAGTTCTACAAAGATGGTGTACTCGCGAGCGATCAAAACCACAGTAGCGGCTGGAGCAATGCAGGAAGCTACTCTGTCGCATCATCACCACTGCAAATCGGCATGCGCAATGATTATCAAACCGGTCATCTCGATGCGGAGCATATTGGACTCATTTCAGAAATTGTGGTCTACTCAACCGACTTGTCCCAAAGCGACCAAAGGCTTGCAGAGTGCTACCTCTCCAACAAATACAGTCTGGGCGTTGCGCACTGCCCAAACTAAGAGCCGTGGAGAACGGGAAAGCCTCTGCGTAAAGAGGTGCCTCTCGAATCTTTGAAACCGCTCCTGACATTTGCTGTGTATTGAATCTCCTTTACGAAGATGAAAGATGCGTCTTCGACATCTTCCTTTCTATACGGGGTAGATGACGCATCTTTCGCGAGATATACCATCCTGAATTATTAAAGGATAGGGTATTCAATCGAATACCGTCACTACGGAAGAATCACCGAGTAATCAATTATGCATCATCGACTCGAGGGTTCAACAACCACTTCTACAGGAAACGTTTATGAAATGGATACCACTGGTAGAACACAGCGATTTTATACTGTGCGGAAGTATGTTACGCGTACCGGCGCAAGCGCCATTCGAAGCGTGGGTGGACTTTATGCTCATGGACGATTGGCAGTCGCCGAGTAGTTTCAGTTTATGGATTTGCTCGGGAAAGCAAGCGGGTCTCCCCTTAATTCGAATACCGCAAGAGGCGACGAACCGTAAAGCAAACGCCGTCCATCGCGAGTGGCTCGTCGAACATTGGCAAGAGTGGATACACGCGGATTCACGACCTGTAGATGTTTATATCCGTCCTCCATACGAAATCAGACAAGACTGGAAGAGTCGAGACTAAGACGCCATTTGGGCAAAGGATGATGTCGCATCAACGCATACCCAAGACTCATTGTGTGGAAAATTATAGTTATGTAAACTATTTAGAGAAAAGCGATTCGTCCGACGAAAAATAATTGTAAAAGAGAAAAATTCAGACGAATTCCTTGAACATTTTTACCGTTTTGGCTGTCTAGATTACAAGATGGCGGGAGGGGAAAATGCAAGCAGTACTGTTCTTTTTTATCGGGTGTATGGAACTCAGTCACACCGTGGATCCCAAACGGAGAGCGCTCCATAATTATGGTAAAGAAATGAAAATTCTCGCAGAAGAGTACGACCTTTCGTGGGATTATTTGATGGCACTCACCGTATTGGAATGTTCGGGACGGAAACCATGCGCGCATCGTTTCGAAGGACACGTTTACGACCAATTAAAACAGGTGCAACGAGGAGACCTCCATGCGTACTCTAATATACTCTTCGAAAGTATAGAAGAACGAAGTGATGCAGAAATTGGCCACTTGGCTACATCTTGGGGACCGTTTCAAATCATGGGTTATCACACCATTCATATGGGTATCCCTATCGCAGACCTGTCCAACGAGTCCGCTCTTGCCCACGGTGTTCAGTGGGTAGACACAAATTATGGACACCGCCTTCGTAAAGAGCAGTACGAAGATGCGTTCCACCTACACAATACCGGTCGTCCATTTCCCGAAGATGGTATACCGACAACGTATGATCCTGACTATGTATACAATGGATTGTGGTATATGGATTTTTTCTCTGCTTACGAAGACGCACGTCAGCCTTAAGTCGCATACGAGAGATTGCAAACTGCCTACCAGGGGTTAAATGAGCATTATAAAAGGACAATACCATGCTCATCTTAATCGTTTTCGCTTGTGCGACCAAAGTACAATCCAATACCACACCCGCATACGACATTAGCAACCCCTCGGCACAAAATTATCTACAATCACACGCTGACTATGCAACCGATCTTTGGTCTCGAACCGCGAAGGCGGCAAAAGCACTGGACCAAACGATACAAGCGTTTCAAAATACCCCCAGTCCCGAAACTTTAAGCGCAGCAAAAAAACAATGGCTTGAGACACGCACCCTGTACTCCCAAACAGAATCACTGCGATTCCAAAATGGCCCGATTGACAATCCTGACACAGGTGTCGAAGGATTCCTCAATGCTTGGCCCTTGGATGAGTCCTATGTAGACTACACCAGCGAAGATCCCAACGCGGGCATCATCAACAATGTCGAACAATACCCGGAGATCAATCGCTCCTTGCTTTTATCTCTGAACGAACGCGGTGGCGAAGAGAACATCTCTACCGGCTTTCACGCCATCGAGTTTATCCTTTGGGGACAAGACATGTCCACAGAAGCCCCGGGAAACCGTCCCGTAACCGACTTTACCGAACACCCCCAAGCCAGCCGTCGTCTCGCGTATTTACAACTTTCGTCAAAGCTCCTCGTTCAACATCTCGAGGAGGTTCATACCGCATGGACGGATTCGTATCGAAAGACCTATACCGCTAAGAATCCCCAAGAAATTTTTACCGGCATTTGGACGGGTATGGCGATGCTGACCGGTGATGAAATGGCCGGAGAACGAATGGCTGTGCCCTACGAAACCAAAGATCAAGAAGATGAGCAGTCCTGCTTTTCAGATAGTACGTTACAGGACTTTCAAAACAACTTGGTGGGAATTCACAACCAGTATCACGGGTACGAAGGCAAGGTTGGATTGCGTTCGATCATCCAAGAGCACGATTCCAACATGGACGAGAAAATCACGCGCTCTTTGCAAGAAGCCATCGACGCGGTCAACAATATTCCACATCCCTTTGATCAAAGCATTCAAAACGAGGAGCATCGACCCAAAGTCGAGATTGCCATCACGAAACTCGAAGATCTGAGCGACGTCCTCGTGGCCGGAGCCTCCAGTATGGGAATTCGGGTTTTGCTCGAAGGTGGCTCGTGATCATACCCCTCTTTCTTTTCGGTTGTATCCCAAGCAAGACGACAACAACGAGCGAAGCAAACGAGGAACTTTCCGGCGGTGCTGCAACCGTATTCGACACAAGCGACAAGGCTTTCTCCCTCTCAATACGAGGACTAAGCCGGTCGGAGCGAAGAGCATTCGCCGTCGGCAACGCTTTTTTTAACGACAACTGGATCACCGCACCGGCATCTGCAGATGGACGAGACGGCTTAGGACCGCTGTTTAATGCGCACTCTTGTTCGTCGTGTCACTTCAAAGATGGAAGGGCTCAACCTCCTACACCCGAAATACCCCACCTCGGTTTCCTACTGCGTCTTCGTACCGGAACAGATGGCCACCCGAAACCCGATCCCAACTATGGAGACCAAATCCAAGATCAAAGTATCCCTGGGGTCGAAAGCGAGGCCAAGGTCGCTATATCCTATCAACCCGTTGAAGGAATGTTTCGCGATGGAACCGTCTATTCTCTTCAAAAACCGACGTATTCACTAAGCGAAATGAAGTATGGGGAACTCAGTAGCGACACCGTTTTGAGCCCTCGCATCGCACCTGGGGTCTTTGGTAACGGTCTGCTTGAAGCCATATCATCGGATACAATACGAAACTTGGCCGATCCAAACGACGAGAACGGTGATGGTATTAGTGGCAAAGCCAATGTCATCGACAATAAAATCGGACGTTTCGGCTGGAAGGCTGACGTGCCGTCCATCCGAGAGCAAACGGCGGGTGCCTTTTTGGGCGATATCGGCATCACTTCACCACCAAATCCCGAGCACATCTTTCCGTCGTCCCAAACGTCTCTCTTCGATATACCCACCGGAGGGGAGCCGGAATTGTCAGAAGGCAAGTTACAACGCATTGTCCAGTACGTTCAACTGCTCGCGGTACCCGCACGCAGAGGTGCAGACACGCCTTCCGTGAAAAGAGGAAAAAAAATATTTCGAAACATACAATGCGCCTCTTGTCACACACCAACCATAAAAACGGGCGATGAACACCCGATAGAATCGCTGCGAAACCAAACAATCCATCCCTATTCCGATCTCCTCCTACACGATATGGGCGATGAACTGGCAGATGGATTCCATTCTCATCTCGCCACGGGCAACGAATGGAGAACCCCTCCCCTTTGGGGTCTTGGCCTGCAAGAAACCGTAAATGGGCACACACGACTTCTGCACGATGGTCGCGCGAGAAACGTGACAGAGGCAATCCTATGGCATGGGGGAGAAGCGAAAGCTTCTCGGGAACACTTCCGCGCGCTCTCACACAAAAAGCGTACCGATTTACTCAACTTTTTGCAATCGCTCTAGTCTCGTCCCTGACAACGATTGTAGACGAAAGATACACCACTCTTCAAAGCATTCCTCGGCGTCCGAAGTTCGCAGCAGCGCGAACTTGGGATACCTTCTTTTTTTGTCCATATTCAACAGAAGGTATCGAATCTCGTGCTCCTTCCCATATTGTTGCAATAGGGAAACCGACACGATCGGATTGGAAGCAACAGCCTGAAATGGAATCGTACCTTCAATACCCTCGCTGGAAGATCGATATATACTGGCAGATGGAGAAAATATACGCCCTTCGTAGGGAGCCAGTTTCTTTGATAAATCGTTTAAACCAGGCCAACGTGCATCACGCGCGCCCGACGGGTAGGACAAAAACGCAGCGACGACCAACAGTAAAAATGTACGTCTACGGCTCGACCAAAGGACATCCAAATAACAACACCCCAAAGCAAAGGATAAGATGGCCGGTAACAGGAGACGCTCGTTGGGAAACACCATCGCAATCGCAAAACAATGGAATAGACCAAACAGCAACAATGCACGGCTTCTCCAATCCGACCATTTCGAAGCGAGTCCAAGGACTCCCAAAAGGGCAAGGGGGGTTCGAAGAAATCGAAGAGTGGCCCATATACGCTCCCATGCGCCCATTCTTGCTCCGCGAAGTATATTCTCTGACTGATCCCAAAATCGTCCCCCCTCCGATAAAACCATACCCCAATGAGGAGAGGTACAGATGAGGACGCCCAACAGCAGTCGAATACGAGCCGTTGTGTACCAAAGTACGATCGGAAAGGCCAGCCA
>JAYYRF010000494.1:0-8411 GCA_036127535.1 Myxococcota bacterium
CCGGCAATGCCGACAAAAACCGAAATGGAATCTTGCAACGATTCGCCAAGATCATACACATTGCCGTCGTCATCAATTCCGGTTCCACCGAGTATGGCCTTGCGAGCCATGGTCACCCCCAAAGAATGTGCAACCACATGTATTTTTTCGGAACCGGTATACGCCAACACCGCTTCCATATGACTTCGAACCTGATGGAGATAGGCATAGCGATGGGTATACAGAGAAGATTGCGAAACATCGGCTGGACCATAGGTTGTTCCATACAGTTCGCCCGCGCTGTAACCATGCGATAAAAAATCATCGAGCAACGCCTCCCAACCACCCAACGTCCCTCCCAAGGCGCGATCGGAATTCCCATGCACAAAGACGATGGGCGTGCGACTCAAAAGCGCACCATCGGAAACGTTTCCACCAAAAAAACCGCCTTCAATATCGGTTCGAAGCAATTCCTCAGAGTAGGTTTCGTGTGCAACAATCCAATTAAAAAAATGCTCTTCTGGTTCCATTGCTGTATCGCTGAATGCATCGCTTTCATCGGAATCGATGACTTCCGAGGGAAAAATCTCTTCACCGGTGTGAAGCGCATCGGACAATCGCACGCAAGCCAGCCCCCACAAAAATACAAAGCATATCAATAACACAGGGCTTACTTTCTCCACTTTCTCTGAAATTGTTCTCGCTGAGATGACGAATAAAAATATCGCGCCGCCTTGGATTCATAAAGAGCCTGCAACATCGAAGGTGGTGGATTGTAGCGCTGTTTGAACTCTGCATACAGCGCACTGTACCATTTGTCACCACCGACATTTTGATTGTGGAGTTCAAAGTCAGGAATGTTTAAAAAAGATGCAATTTCATGGGTTCGATCGCCTAATCGCTCAAGGGTGCACAAAAATATTTCGGTTTTACCGACCCGAATCACCGCAAACCCCGCATCCTGATCAAAGGGGTGAGCAAAGATATCGATCTTGGTCTTTCGACACAACTCTTGTTCAAACCACCGAATTGGTGTTTCACGCATTCTGTCCAGCGAATTAAATCGTTGCTCCAACCGTTCAAAGGTAAGACGAGAGCACTCTTCCTCCGAAAAGTAATGGTTCAGATTCTCAAAAAACGAGGAGACATTGCGTGCCAACGGATCTCGATACAAGGTGATAATCTTGGCCTTCTTTTGCATGATGTAGTACCGGTAGATTAAGCGCTGTCGAACTTTTTGAATCGCAGATAGTGGAATAAAAATACCCGAAAACGGCGTCTCGTAGCTGCCCCAAAAAATTCGATGCAGATGCAAAACCGGCACGTCAACCGTTTCCAAAGAATATTCAAGACTGGATGACCCCACTTTGCCCATCTGGTAAAGGATTACCGCATTCATACCGCTCTCTCTTTGTTCAAGTAGAACATATCCAATTGCATGACGAATTGCTTTTACAGAGCAAATAAATACATTCATTTTTGTACGAATGCTCCTCTCTTCTATGCGAGCGGGAACCTTTCTATGAGGAGATCCCCATGCCCAATTCAAACGACTCTATCAAGGACACATACCGCAGCGCGGCCGTAAATTTCGTTACCAATCTGCCTTGGTTTATCGTTCTGTCTCTCGTACCCGCCGCCATTTACTTCGGAATCACAAACTATACGCTGGAATCGCCCATCGCTCAGTCGGTGCACAGCTCACCGCCCCAAAAAGCTTCATTGTTTGTCTCGTCGCACTCTGCAATCAGGCCGGCCGCATCAACCCGCACCATAACATCAACAATATCAGCGGCAGAGAGGCTAAGCTGAAACTCAATCCCTTCACTCTGCTCTCCCGAGCCCAGCCCAGCCGATAGAAGCGCGATATCCAAGATCACCTCGGACCCGTCCGCCTGTATTCCCCAAACCTCAAGGGTAATCGGCTCCTCTATATCCAAGGTTCCATTGTTACCCACGACCGCTAAGATATTGATACGATCGCTCTCACACTCGTCGCGACAAACCTGAATAATACTTGTGTATAGATCCGCAAGCTTGTTCCCGTAGCGCGCCTGGAGATCTCCAGAACGAAAATTGTTATAGGCGAACCAGTTGGGCTCTGGCTGAGCAGGCACCCCTCCGTCGCGCTCGATATTGGTAATGTTAAAGGCATGCTGGTTCCAAATGGGAAGCCCCGGATTCCAGGAGCTGTACTCATCTCCGATCACAACAATTCCATGGGAGTCATTGTGGCTGCTATAATCGTTGGCGGCGGCTACAATCTCTGCAGAACCATCCACATCGATATCAACAATGATGGGATATTCAAAAAGCGTTCCCGAGGAGTGCGCGGTAAACGCCAGCTCAACCGTTCCGGTTGCGCCATCGAGCACCCAGAGTGTTTCCTCATCTGCATATACAACCTCTGCGGATCCATCTCCTTCAAAATCAAACACGCTTGAGCCGGTCTTTCGAGACGAAGCATCAATAATACTATGGCTCCACTTGAGAGCGCCGTCGTGCTCTATCACACGATAGTACAGCTCCCCAGAGACCCCGATCTCTGGATAGCCATCCGCATCATAGTCCGCAATCGTCGGTGGTCCGCCCCCCCGATCACTCGAGACAAGGCTCCAAAGCTCCGCTCCCTGCGCACTCATCGCCCGCAAGGTTGCACTGTTGGTATTGTTTACAACAATCTCTGGGATCCCATCGAGATCGAGGTCTGCAACCGCCGCGAGACCATCGATACCTGCAGTCCAGCGGGTGCTACCATCTGCATTATATACCGTATTGCCCGCAACAACCTCTTGGACACCATCGCCGTCGAGATCTGCAGCAAAGGAGATAAAATCCCCCTGCCCCCCGCTGCCCGTCCACAGCAGCGTACCATCCATCGCAGAGAGAACATGGGGCCCTAAGATAACCTCTGGTGCGCCATCTCCTTCCAGATCAGCAATCGCAGGCTGGCCAATGCCGTTCCCGGGATAGGGAGAAAGCGGTGTATTCCAGAGCAGAGTACCCTCGGCATCAAAGCATCCGAGGCCGCTGGTTGTAAGCGCATAGATATAAGGAGCGCTGCCATCGATATTCGCCGCCGCGACCCCACTGCTACCATAGGGCGCCACGCCATTTGCACCAACCGTGCTCCACAGGGTCCCTCCATCAACACCCGATATTGCCGTAAGGGCACCCGCGGAGGTATAGCCACCGCCAAAAAAATTGCTAAAAATAATATCAGGGGTGTCTCGATCATCGACATAGCCATCAAAATTATCATCGTTGAGATTAATCGCGATGGGCTGTGCCATAATCTGATGGCCGCCGCCGTGGAACGGGTTGGTCTCCCAGCGCCACTCCACCACAGGAGAGAAAACCCCAACCTCTGGCGGAATCGTGCAGGCCTCATCTACCGATACCGATATAGGGGGAAAAGTGAGCGGGTCACAGACGTTCTCCTCCGGCAGTTCCTCCTCAACCTCAGCCGGTATATTCGGCTCATTTCCAGGCTCCCCCGTATTTTTTTCGTTGATACCGTACTCTGAGCAAGCAAACAAGAGAAAAAACATGAGGGAGCTCCCAAATTGGTCTAGCACTATCATAGCACGATTGTTTCCCCTGCTAGCGCTCTTTCGAAAGCAAGCCGAGCGTCTGCAGCCATGATCGATTCGTAATCTGATTTCAACTAGGCTATAGCTATATAATATCCTGTATTATTCCACAGTCGGAGTAACCATGTTTCCGCATTTTTCTGCTCTTTTTCTGCTGGCCTGTTTTCCAGAATATCCAGCTGATCTTGCACAAACCTTTCACGAGAATCCAAACCATGACTATGATGGAGATGGCTATACCGACAGCGAGGGAGACTGCGACGATCGCGATCCGAACATCTCCAGCCCACCTACCTGGTACGAGTATAGTGATGGAGATGGATTTGGAAACCCAGACGTCACGCAGCAAGGATGCGAGCGACCGGACGGATTCGTGGCCAACGGCGATGACTGTAACGACAGCTATGACAGTGTCTTTCCCAACAGCGCGCTCAACGAGCCCGAAGGCACATGCGCCTTCGATGAAGATGGCGATGGATACGGCAGCCGGAACCCGTCGGTCAGCGCCGACCCGGGCTCGGATTGCGATGACACCTCTGCCTTTGTCTATCCCGGAAGCAACCAAGAGTCCGGTGTGGTCTGTGTTTTTGATGGAGACGGAGACGGTTACGGGGATACACAGCCTCCCGCGGGATACGATGTCGGGACCGACTGCAACGACAATGCGGCCGATGCCAATCCGACGGGATTTGAAATATGCGATGACTTGGACAACGACTGCAACGGAACCGTAGATGATTCGGCCAAAGATGCCAATACCTGGTTTTACGACGCCGATGGAGACGGATACGGCTCCGCCAACAGCACAACCAAAGCCTGCGGTACGGAACCACCCGACGGCTTTGCCAACAACAATTTTGACTGCGACGATCTGGACGAATCGGTTGCCCCCAATGCACCTGAGATCTGCGACTACATCGACAATAACTGCGATGGAGAAATCGACATTGGCGTTAAGAGCCTGTTCTTTCTGGATGCCGACTCCGATGGATATGGCGATCTAACGACGAGTATCTATGACTGCGAAGCACCTGAAAGCTACGTTGATAACAGTGATGACTGCGATGATGCGGATCCGCTACAAAATCCGGTATCAGACGAGTATTGCAACGGTGAAGACGACAACTGTGATGGCTACACCGATGAAGATGATGCCATCGATGCGACCTTGTGGTTCCTCGACAATGACAATGACACCTTTGGGAATAACACCGTTACCATGCTGCAGTGCTACCAGCCCTCTGGCTATGTTGCGGACAATACAGACTGCAATGATGCAGCGCTGCTTATTTACCCCGGTGCAGTGGAGTTTTGCGACGGAAAAGACAACAATTGTAATGGAACGATTGATGACAATGCGCTCGGAAAAAGGACTTTCTTCCTCGATGTAGATGGGGATGGAGATGGAACCCCTCTCACAACGCTGGACGCTTGTCCTGTCTTCAACAGCACAACCCAACAGCCAGAACCGCCCAGTGGATACGCGTGGACCAATGGCGACTGCGATGACAGCGCGTCCTCCATCTCATCTCTTCAGCCCGAGCTCTGCACGGGAAGCATCGATGAAAACTGCGATGGTCACAACACCCTCGGTGCCACCGATGTGGAAAGCTGGTATGCCGACTCCGATGGCGATAGCTTTGGCAATGGCAGCTACATCGTGGAAACCTGCACGATGCCACAGGGCTATACCGACAATGCATTAGACTGCGACGACAATGATGGAGCTCTGTTTCCTGGTAATCCGGAGCTCTGCAACGGAAAGCTTGACGACTGTAATATGGCTGAAGACCTCGATGGGGACGGGGTTTTGGACTACGAAATGCGTGCAGAAGAGGCCGACCTTGACCAAGATGGCTATATCCAGTGCACCTACGATGCAAGTAGCTGGGTCACAACCAATGTTCCCGCGGGTGGAGGAGACTGTCAAGATAACGACGATGATGTCTTTCCTGGAGCGCCCGAGCTCTGCACAGGAGAAGTGGAAGACTGCAATAGCCCAGACTATGGAACAACACCACCCGATGAATTCGACGATGATGGGGATGGCTATGTAGAGTGTACCGGATTTATATCCGTTGGCTGGGAGGGCTCCTCGTCGGTAATTGGTGGAGCGGACTGTGATGACAGCAACGAATATACCTTCCCGGGTGCGGCTCAAAACATTGCAGACCCGACTTTTTGTGTACAAGATGCCGATGACGATGGAAACCCAGACTGCGTGCGCTGGCCCACAAACGCTGATCAGGTTGGACCTACCGACTATTTTTGCGACTATGGAGTATTCCTAACCGATACCGTCGGCCCCGATTTTGTGCTGATTTCTGCCGGCGACGATCCCGTGGGTCGTTACACCCTCACCACCGACTTTTATATGATGACCACCGAGGTGACCAACGCCATGTACGATGCCCTCGTTGGTACTGGAGAATCCAATGACTATCCCGTCTCCTACGGGCATGATTACTCTTATCCTTTTACAAACCTGACAGTGGTTAGCTGGTATGAAGCCGCTGCCTATGCGAATCTTCTTTCAGACGAAGCAGGTCTTACACCCTGCTACGATGAAAACAACAATTACGCAGAGGTCGCAGACTACCGCGGTCGTGATATTATACTGTGCCCGGGCTATCGTTTACCCACTGAAGCAGAGTGGGAGTACGCAGCGCGCTCCGGAACCGCCTGGGATATGTGGACCGCGGCTGGTGGTGGAGAGATGAACCCAACAAGCCAGTCCGCAAACTATTGCGAGTCCACCCTCGAGATCGAGGATGGCAGCGCCAACCCACTCTTAACCGAATATGCATGGTTTTGTGCCAACAACAATCCAGATGGATTTAAGCAGGTTGCACAGCTCAAACCCAATGGTTTTGGGTTATATGACATGGTTGGTAATGCGTCGGAATGGATTCACGACTGGGATGGCGGTTCCTTTCCCTATCAAAATACGAGCACAGACCCTGTTGGTCCTCTAGTCGGGACAGAAAAAGTTCTACGCGGTGGAAACTTTTCATGGACGACCTATCCATACAATCTGATCTCAGTGCGCTGGAGAGAGACCGATAGCTTAGATGACAATGAAGCCAGACTCGATTACTTTGGAACAGAGAACGATACGTTCTTTGGATTTCGATTGGTACGCAGTAGTCCTTAAGCGAGACTTCGCGACTGAAAGTCTCCGTATCGACCAGAAAAGTACAGCAAAGGCTTTTCGGGCTCGCCAATACTCTGATTCTCTCAAATATGCCTCCTAAGGAGCATTTTTTTTCTCAACTGGTCTAAAAAAAGAAAATGGGATGACCCTTCACACGAAAAATCATTCTATTTCCACGATCAAGAATGGAATCGCACAAAACCGTACCCATCAGAGTCATCTCTGATGGGAAACATCACGCGTTCAAGAACAATTCTTCATCAAGGTCGAGATTTCTCTTCACATGCCCATATCGGACCAGATGTTCCCGGAACCTTTGTCAATCGTCTGGCATTGCAATGAGAGAACGTTTGACATTGGTCGTAGGAAGACACTTCGCTACACTTAAGTTGTTTGGGTGATTTTTGTTCTGTGGAACAACCACACAGATGCGCCCATACAATTGACAACAGCAAATGGGTCGTAAACGTTTCTCTAATCATGAAGGATCCCACTGTGAAGGATGGTATTCTTCTAAAATTCACCATCCGTTTTACGGATATTAATTCTTTACCTGTTGTTAAATACGAATAGTATGCACTCCAACAACAGAGGAAACAATGAAATTTCAAAAAACGACGTTTTTGTCGGTTCCGATTGGGTCCTGCGTTCTTCCTTTGCGATGGATACGGACGGGTAAACTGTCAAGGCGACATGCCTTCACAAAGTCTTGTGGATTCATACATCCAAAGTGCACATCCAACCGATTCAAACCAATCCGTCCGAACTAAGTCAATCTCAATGGGCGAAGTCGAAATCCAAAGTTAAGATGCTGCCCATTGGAATTGTAGGATTCTCTACTGGACGCACGAATGGAAGAAGGCATGTCCCCCACCAACCCCCTCGCAAAACTTCTTCGGCTGTCCATTCCCAAAGATTTCCGTGCATGTCACAAAGTCCGAACCCATTGGATTTTTTCATTCCTACGGGATTAAAACGACCATTTGAATTGCCGCAAAACCAAGCTTCGTCGCTCAACAATGGATTAACACTGCCATCTTGAATGGTTAGGGTGCCACTGCATAAACTTCCAGAACTATATCCTCCAAGAGAACTACCGTTACCAGTCCAAAACGGCATTGTCGTTCCCGATCTTGCGGCCAGAGAAGGAAAACAGGTCTCTTTATCCGTTGTCTTTGATCTCCTCAAAAAACCAAACCGCATGAAACAAAATGCTCTGATTCTGTTCCATGCTTGTTTATGGATCCGTCCGGCCGATCGACAGTAATGTGCAGAGCAAGCCCTTGTTATTGGAGAGGATTCACCATTCGAAGGTAGGGACGAATGGTTTCAAATCCTTGTGGATATTTCGCCGTTGCTTCTTCATTTGATACAGAAGGAGCAATCACCACCGGCTGGCCTGGTGACCAATTCGCCGGCGTTGCCAGTTTTTCATACTCGGTAAGCTGTAAGCTATCAATTACACGAAGCAGCTCGTCAAAATTGCGTCCTGTTGAAGCCGGATACGTTAGCGTTAGTCTTACTTTCTTATTGGGATCGATCACAAATACAGAGCGAACGGTTAATGTTGTATCGGATTCTGGGTGCAACATACCATAAAGAGTTGCTACAGAACGATCTTCATCCGCAATGATTGGATACGTAACCGTTGTATTTTGCGTATCATTGATGTCTTTGACCCATTC
>JAYYRF010000495.1:0-2830 GCA_036127535.1 Myxococcota bacterium
AAGGAACAAAATGATGACGAATTGCAAGAGGTTGAAGTCCTGCTTGCACAATTGAATTACTTACAAAAACTATTGCCCGGCAAGAGGTAGAGATATGGCGAATATTGGAATAGATTTGGGAACGACACACTCTTTGGTCGCAGCCGTTTTTGGCGGAAAAGCACGATGTCTTCTCGACGATGATGAACGAGCTCTTTTGCCTTCTGTCGTACACTATAACGACCAAGGAGAAGCGACGAGTGTCGGATATGATGCGATTGAAGAGACAGACGGGATCTCCTTTCGGAGTATCAAACGGTATATGGGACGATCTCCAAAGGATATACCGGACTGTTTATACGATATAGATGAGAAAGAGGAGCGCGCATTTCGATTCATCGCTGGTTCGAAAAGTATTACGGCGGTAGAAATATCGGCGACGATCTTGAAAGCCTTGTCCGATCGTGCGGAAGAGTGTTTCTTTGCGAAGCCTACCGGTGCGGTCATAACGGTTCCCGCATACTTCGATGACGCACAGCGTCAGGCGACCAA
The DNA here is from genome assembly GCA_036127535.1 of Myxococcota bacterium. Taxonomy (GTDB): domain Bacteria; phylum Myxococcota_A; class UBA796; order UBA796; family UBA796. Next base: position 532 of record JAYYRF010000495.1, read on the forward strand.
AGACGCGGCTCGTGTCGCGGGTCTCGAATTGCTCCGGTTGCTCAACGAGCCAACTGCAGCTGCATTGGCCTACGGTTTACAGACGGGTAAAAATGGTATTAAAGTAGCGGTATACGATTTGGGTGGCGGTACCTTTGACATATCGATTTTAGAACTCAGCGACGGTGTATTTCAGGTTCGCAGTACAGCGGGTGATACCGCTTTGGGGGGAGATGACTTCGATCGCGTATTGGCAGAGGAATTCCTTCGCCAGTGTGGTCAGGAGCGACCGGATAACGCGACCTTTCGAAGGCTCCTTCAAGTTGCTGAAAAGGCAAAGCGCCAATTAAGTGATCAAGAAAGCGTACAGATCTCCTTTGACGGTGCTGAGTGTGTTATCTCTCGAACCCAGTTTGAGGCGCTGATCGGTCCGGTTTTGGAGAGAACGGGAACCGCGTGTCTTCAGGCGTTGGGTGATGCGAAATACACCACAACGGATATAGACGAAGTGGTCTTGGTTGGAGGATCGACTCGGGTGCCCATGGTCTCTCGGTTCGTAGAAAAGATCTTCGGTTCCAAACCCCATACTGATCTCGATCCGGATCGCGTTGTCGCTCTGGGGGCAGCGATCCAGGCCGATCTTCTCAGCGGCAAGAGTGAGATAGAAGAAGACATCTTGCTGCTTGATGTCTTACCGCTTTCGTTGGGCGTGGAAGTGATGGGAGGCGTCGTTGAGCGTTTAATACCACGTTGCTCTCCGATTCCCGCTTCGGCTTCTCAGAGATTTACAACACATGTAGATGGTCAAACGGGAATGCAAATTCATGTTCTACAAGGAGAACGAGAGTTGGTCTCAGATAATCGTTCGCTCGCACGATTTAGCCTTAAGGGTTTGCCTGATCTTCCGGCAGGCATTCCCCGAATAGAAGTATCTTTTGTCGTAGACAGTAATGGTATGTTGTCGGTTCGTGCACGGGAAGAGTTTACCAATGTAGAAGCATCGATCGATGTTCAGCCCAGTTACGGCATCGATGATGACGAAATCGAACAAATGCTAGAGGATGCTATAGACAACGCATCCACCGATGTAGAAAAAAGAATGTTGATAGAAGCCCGTATTGAAGCCGAGCAAATCCTCCGCTCTTTGCGCAAGGCTTTAGAGGTCGACGGCCATTTAATTAGCGATTCTGAGCGTGAAGGATTATCAGAGGCCTGTGGTCAGCTCGAATCGATCCTGGAATCCGACGAGCGCAAGCGGATATCCGATATGTCTCACCGATTAGACGAAATATCCGCTCCCTTTGCACAAAAAAGGATAGAAAGAGACCTCGCAATTGCTTTAGAAGGACGCAGTGCCGATGAGGTCGCTTCGCATTTGGGTATGGAATAATCTTCATATCACTTTACTTCTTCTCTTGGTTTGGTTGATTTCCTTTGGGGCTCGCTATAACCACTTGGAACTCGTAGCGGTTAACAGTGACTCCTTGTCTCCTTACGTTGCTTCGATGAGGTTTTGGATGCAAGGGTGGTCCGATCCACCCAACCCGGAAAGCGACCACTGGATGTGGCTTACCACGATGCCATGGATTTGGTTAAGTGACTCTTTGTATCAGTTGTTTCTTCTTCGATTTTTTTGGGGAAGCCTTATCGCACCCATCGGCGCACTGTGTTTTTTCCTTTTGGCACCTAAAAATCGTTATTTGGGATCAGCAGCCGTCGGTTTTTTGTTGGCGCTGGATAAGGGGTTGATCGATACGTTGGTCAGTTCTTTTCGTGGCTATATGGCACCAGAGTTTATCGCGTTGGAGTCGCTGGCGATAGTGTTGAACGAAAAGGGATATCGCTATGGTCTGTTTGCCTCCCTCTTTTTTTGTATTGTTGCTGCGGGGCATCATCCGATGGCTCTTGCTTCTCTTGCTGGCTGGTTTTTGTACGCTCTACACGCTAAAATGTCTCTCAAGGAATGGGGTATCTGTTTTGCCATTCTTTTCCTTTCGTCTGTTTTTCGATTGATTTGGCTGTTTGAAATTGCTCAGTGTGATGCTGGTGGACTACAATGCTTTGAAATCATAGCAATGGGCTCTTCTGAAACCGCCTTGACGATAAAGGAAATGTTCGTACGCATTGTTCACGACCGATTTTTGACCGAGATTGGATGGGTGTCGATATGTGTCGTTATCGGCGTTTATTGTGCGAGAAAGCATCGGATTACACTGTGGTTAATCGGTGGAATCATCGGATTGTTCTGTTTGGGAGTGTCGATTTCGACTCTGCGTCCGTACCACTTCCGTATTTTTGCTCTTCCCATGTTTTTGGCTTC
>JAYYRF010000496.1:0-2552 GCA_036127535.1 Myxococcota bacterium
GTATTTTGTTCTGTTCGTCGTAAAGAAGAGTTTATCGCTCAATACACACAGAACCAATCTTTGTGGGGCTGCGCCTTTGTGGGAGATGAAAAGCGAGATGTGCGAGCAATGCAGATGGTCGGGCACAGCTACTGCCCTTCGGATGCACAACCTCCCGCATTACGCGCATCTTTGAACATTTTACACCGATCCGGAGGAAGCGGTATTCTGGTCGAGGTCGAAAAAGACATCCAAAGACGAAACCGCACGATTTCAGAGCGAAAATCAGATGTGGCGGTGGTCTATGGCGCAAAGCGAGATACATAGGCTAATGCGGAACTTTGATTCTTCTATCGAACCACCCCAAAGCAAAGAGACAACACAATGGGCTATGGAAACATTCTTCGGCTCACAACATTTGGCGAAAGTCATGGAAAAGCGATCGGAGGAATACTAGAGGGTGTTCCACCGAACATTCCCATCGATACCCATCGAATCCAAACAGCGCTGGATCGAAGGAAACCCGGACAGTCCAAACTGAGCTCACCTCGAAAAGAGAGTGACATCGCGCAAATATTGAGCGGTGTTTTTGAAGGTAGAACCTTGGGAACACCCATTGGATTTATCATACCCAACAAAGATGCGCGGCCAGAATCATACCGGCCGTTTAAAGATCAATACCGCCCCAGTCATGCAGATTACACATACGATAAAAAGTACGGTCACCGAGATTGGCGTGGAGGAGGCCGATCCTCTGCCAGAGAAACGGCTACACGCGTCGTCGCTGGCAGCATCTCACTCCAAATCCTTGAACAGTACGCTCCGATCGAGATTATATCGTGGGTCGAGCAAATCGGAACCATTACATCTCGGACCGATGCATCACAAGTCTCTACGACGCAGGTCGAATCCAATCTTGTGCGTTGCCCCGACCAACGCGTTGCTGCGCAAATGGAAGAGCTCATAATCCAAACGCGAAAACAAAAGGACACACTGGGTGGGCGAATTCGAACCGTTTGTCGCAATGTACCCGCAGGACTTGGGGAACCTGTGTTCGACAAATTGGAAGCGGAGCTCGCTAAGGCCATGCTTTCTATACCCGCTTGTAAGGGATTCTCCATCGGAAGCGGCTTCAAAGGAACAACCATGCGCGGTTCCGAACACAACGATCCTTTTATCATCCACAACGGGGTGATTCAAACCCGCAGCAATCACTCCGGTGGCATTCAAGGCGGTATTTCGAATGGCATGAACATTGAATTCGAACTGGCATTTAAGCCAGTCTCTACCATATTCCAGCCCCAAAAGAGCGTCTCATCAGAAAAAGAAGACTGTATCATAAACCCTCGCGGCCGTCACGATCCGTGCGTTCTCCCCAGAGCCGTTCCCATTGTCGAAGCGATGAGCGCGTTGGTACTGTGCGATATGCTTTTACGACAACAGGCGATTACTTCTTTGCCGTTCGAACAACGCGAATACCGAGGAAGGAATGACGATTCTCAGGATTAAGTGCATAGCGATCGGCAATTCGAATTCGCTTTGCGCCGGTACTGTAACCACCCCCTCGACGGATGCGAAACTTTCCTTTTTTTGCACCAACCGGATCGATCAACGCCGTGCTGGGATAGTCTTTGTGTAAATCCCAAACCCACTCCCAAACATTCCCCAGCGTGTCATACAAACCAAAACCGTTGGGCTTCTTTTCCCCCACCGGATGTGTGGTTTTCCCAGAGTTGTTCTTTGTCCAGGCCACTTCGTCGAGGACGCCTCCGATACCCTCGTCCCCTCCTTTGGTCGCGTATTCCCACTCTGCCTCAGAGGGAAGGCGATATCCGTTACACGCGTACCCTTTTTTCCATTTGACAGAATTGGGTGACACCACATAGCATTTTTCCAACCCCTCTTTTTCTGACATGGCGTTGACGAAGGAAACGGCGTCAAACCAAGTCAAATCCGAAATTGGTAACCTTGGACCTCGAAATCGACTGCGATTTGGAAGATACTGTTCCCAAATATCTTGGGTCACTTCAAATTTTCCGATATAGAAATTGTGATTCAACGTCACCTCGTGTTCTTGTTCATCTTCCCCTCTTTGCAACTCATTCTTAGGGGAGCCCATCATAAACGTTCCCGCAGGTATAAGCACCATCTCATATCCAGTGCTGGATTTCGTGGTTTTAGAGGGCTGCGCCAATAGCAATGTAGATAGAAGGATAAACATACGATTTAAGAACTGATGATGTGAAGCAAACCTATGACGTATACCAATATAATTCGATTCAGCACAAATTTGTGTTTTTTATAAATATACCACGATTCAAGGACTTGATTTCATTTGAAACAGTGCCCATAAAACGGGAATAGATGTTCTTGGACGGACGTTTAGGATTCTGCAATAGGAGAAAGAGAATGAAAAAGAAAATCGCACTCGTATTCGGCTTGGGTATATCAACCGGATTCGCACTATCGCTGCCAAATTGGATGGAGTCGGCGACAGCAGCTCCGCAAACGATTCAACAGTACAACCCCTCGTTGTCCCTATCTCCTCTCGTAGAAAAACTCAGTCCGGTTGT
>JAYYRF010000497.1:0-3438 GCA_036127535.1 Myxococcota bacterium
CCGTCGCATATCTCTTGTGCATTGGGATTGATGCCTCCCGCGTTATCGTTACAATCGGTAGCATCCGTGCTGTATCCGCCGGGTCTCGAGCAGGCTTCGATGCTACTGTTGGCGCTTCCAAAGCCATCGCCATCGTTGTCCGCATAGAAAGTGTTGGATCCAGTAGCGTTGTCGTCGATTTGATTGTTGCAGTCGTTGTCAATGCCGTCGCAGATTTCGGGACTGTCAGGGTTGACGGCTGTGTTTTGGTCGTCACAGTCTTCTGCATTGAGCGTAAATCCTTCTGGCTGAGTGCAACTGACAACGACCGAGTCGTATCCGGCAAATCCATCGCCATCTTGATCCTCATACCAGTAGGGGGCATTGGTGGGGTCATTGTCTACGAAACCATCGCAGTTGTCATCTTGCTCGTTGCAGATTTCGAACGCGTCGGGATTGATGAAAATGGACGTGTCGTCGCAATCGTCGCTGTTGCTCACAAATCCATCGATCGGAACACATGAGTACTCCATTGCTTCAGGGTCTCCAAACCCATCAAAATCCGTATCGGCATAAAGGGGCGTGCCGATGCCCTCGTCTGCTGTACCATCGCAGTTGTCATCGAGACCGTTGCATTCTTCGATGGCCTCGGGATTGATCTCGGGCACAGCATCGTTGCAATCTCCATCGTTCGTTACATAGCCTTCGAGTTGTTCACAACCAAAATATGGTTGTGTGAAATCGCCGTATCCGTCTGTGTCGGCGTCCGCATACCAAAGCTGGCTGATTCCTTCGTCTACAATGTCATTGCAATTGTTGTCGATACCGTCACAAAGTTCCGGCGCGTCCGGATTGATCTCTGGGTTGTCGTCGTCGCAATCTCCGTCAAGAACGCTATAACCGTCGAGATCCAAATCCGGATCATCCAGTAAGTTGGTATCGATGGCTTCTTCGTTCAGCTTTTCTTCCGACAGCGTCGGATTGTAGCCAGAAAAGCAGGCTAGAAACCATGTGATAATGAAAAACATGGGAGAAACTCCTTCTTAAACTACCCTTAAGATAGCAGAAAATCAGCTTGAGAGAAACTTAAAAAAAGGGAGGATACACTTATACTTGATCCGTATATACGGAACACAGCGGTGTATGTTTAATCCGGTTCGGTCAGAGAGGGAAATCTTTACGCTCCGAATTCATCACCCACGTCCACAAATGGTATCCTTGAGGCGTAGATACACTTGTATCAGCGAAGTACATTCGAGAAACCGTATACCTCTTGCAGATTGCTCTCCACTTGCCAAATTGTCTCCTCCGTATTGGGTGCTTTCTCTTCGATCAAACCATAGATCCCCCAGTTGATAATGACATTGGGGCTTGAGTCCAACCGAAGAACGCTTCCGAGCCCAGCGGAGTGGGCATTTTCGACAGGAGGTGAGAGTTGGTGTTTCAAAACGAGCGCATCGTTTTCAATGACATATCCCTCTGCGAAACTGGGGGTTTGCCCTCCAAGTCCGTTTGAGAGAACCCACATGGTGCCATCTCTATCCAGTGTCGCGCCATGCGGCATGTCAAATGACCCGCCTTCATAGATCGAAAATGGCCTCTCTTGATATTGAATTCCATTGAGATAGGGCTCCTTTTGCATCCCCTTGCCGAGGTAAACCGTATCTATATAGCCATCCATTCCGAAGCTCCAAACGGCATTGATCCCGGGAAGTGTGATCAAGAAGAGTTCTACCTCTTCGTACCAACGGATCGCGTTGGCATGCGTCCAATCGTGGGCATCTTCAAAGTGTCCAAAATCCCACATTGGCGTCAAGGGCATCGGGTTTAAGATGGAAAACGTAGAAAGGATTGTTTCCTCTTGTCCATCCCGGTACAGTACGATGCGATCTCCAGCGACCTTCCCATGCTCCGCGTGTTGCCGGAACTCGGTGACGATGCTGACGAGTTCTTCACCAACCAAGTCAAAGGCGTGATGAGCCCAGGGGGTGGGCGTCCGGGAAACGATGTTCCCTTCAAAGTCGATTTTTCGAATCTCGCTCAGAGAAGGATTGTGGTCGCGAACGTCGACAACGTTGTGATATATGTGATTTCCATCCGGGGAGAGATGCGCATCTAGCCATACGGGATCTTCCGGATTGGACAATGTCCATATCTCTTCTTCGAGGATTCGATCATAAATAAAAAGTCGACCGGAACGATTCAAATAAAGCAACGAACTGATGATCAGATTTTCTTCTTCACTCGCATCTTCTTCTACGACGATGGGGGAAGCGCTATCATTGTGGATTTCCGTAGAGATCGGGGTAGATGGCTGACAAGAGAGTAAATAGATTAGCATGAGACACAGAGATAAATGAATCTATTAGTTTATAGTGGTCTTTCTCCATTTACACATGTAAAAACAATTTGAAACCGCCTTATTTTTGCCGTTTTTACGAGAAGCCTTCCTTCATTTTGGACGGTTGACAAGTCAACTTTTTTTGGCTATATTTGGTTTGTTTACACCAACGTAAAACCTCTGATATAGGTCGATTATGCCCCGAGTACTTATCTCTTTGCTGTTTGGTTTTGCCTGTCGTTCCGATGATGGTCTCAAGGCCTACAATACCGATCCAACCGCCAGTATTCTCTCCCACGCTGACGGGGAAGAAATTCTGTCCGGATACGACATCACCTTTCGGGGGCAGGTCTCCGATTTAAATCATGCTGAGGATGATTTGACGGTTCTTTGGAGTACAGATCTTCGCAATCTGTGTCCGGAAAGCGATGTCGACTTCGAGGGGAAAACCTCTTGTCGCACTTCTATGGAAGAGGGAGAGACTCAAGTGAGATTGGAGGTTGTCGATCCCGCTGGTGCCGCCTCTATGACTTCGATTTCAATCGTCGTTTTGCCGACTGAGCCACCCGAAGCGGTCATCCTTTCGCCGGTCGCCACCGAATCGTATTACAGCAGTCAACTCATCCGATTCGCTGCGCAACTGTCTGATGCAGAAGATGACCCCACCGATTTACAGTACACTTGGACTTCCAGTGTAGACGGTGACCTTCCGATCACTACCGATCCGCAAAGCAATGGTGAAATCGAGGGTTATGCTGCGCTTTCTGCGGGGCAACATGCGATCTCTTTGCTCGTGGAAGACACCGCGGGCAAGACGACAACGGAAAGTCTTGCGATTATCGTAGGCGGGGAGAACACCGAACCAACGTGTGAGATAACCGAACCCGAAGATGGTTTTGTTGAAATCGCGGGGCAATCTATTCTGTTTCGCGGTGTTGTCGATGATCCGGACATCAACAATAGCCTTTTGTCGATTGAGTGGTCTTCCAACAGAGATGGGATCATCGACACAACCTCTCCCAATACAGCGGGCGAACTCAGTTTTGCAACAGACATACTCTCCAGTGGTAATCACACGATCACCCTCAGGGTCGTGGATGATGCCGAGGGGTTGTGTA
>JAYYRF010000498.1:0-4262 GCA_036127535.1 Myxococcota bacterium
AGGGTCAATCTTCGAGGGAAAATTTTATTACCATCGTATTCGATCAACTGCATGCCACCCAACGCGCAAATGCTGGGGTCATGAAATCCCGAGGCACCCTCTAGAATGTCGATTTCGATGTGTGTGGCTTCGTATATTAACTGGTCTATCGTAAAATCATGACCGGAAAAGGCATGCATCGCATGCAAAAGTCCAACCGTAATACTCCCACTCATGCCCAAACCACTCTCGCTGCCCACGTCGACATCCACGCGAAGCGAGACGGGAGTGTCTTGCAGACCGGTTAAGCGCAAGGACTCTCGTATCAGCGGATTTTGGATTTCATCGATAGACACCACACGTTCATGTCGATCTCCGTACACCAATTCGAATACCGTCGAGAAGCTCTTCTGTATCGATACATAGACAAACTTATCGATGGTTACACTAAGAGTCGCACCACCAAATCGCTCGCAGTACGGTTTGAGATCGCTCAAACCACCGGAAAACGGTATCCGCAAGGGTGTTTTAGAGACGATCATTTGCAAAACTCCTGTTGATACATCGCTTGCACACAAGCGAATATATTTTCTGGAACCGTTGGTTCTGTACCACCGAGATGAATCCAATTTGGGTTTCGTATATATCCGACTTCTAATCCTTTATCCATCATCTTTTGGAGATTCAGCAAAGCGCGATACTCATCCTCTGTCGCGCTGGCCATCTTCTCTACGACCGAAGATGAAAACTTCCAGGGCCCTGTTTCAATACAAGGGCCTGTTCCTCTCCAAACCCGTAAAACGCGTTCTTCTCCCAAATCAACCCGCTCTTTCAAATCGCGTTTGCTTTGATAATTCGTTACCGTAATGCAGTTAGAGTACGGGTTTGACACGATAGCTTCAAACAGTTCCGTCGAAACAAAATTATCACCGTGCCACACAATCGTCGGTTCTGACGCATCGGACTTTTGGTGTGCAAGCCAAACGGCATGCCCGGTTCCAAGCGCCTTGTCTTGAACGACATAGTCGATTCGATTCCCGCGGTAGTTCGTTCCAAAATATTCGATAATTTGGTCTTTGTAGTGTCCCACAACGAGAATGATCCGATCTCGTTCTCGCCGATAAACCGACGATTGGCAAAGTGCATCCAAAGTGTACTGTAGAAACGGCTTGTCTAAGACAGGGTACATGCTCTTTTGGAGGTACCTGCCCAATTGCCCCATTCGGGAGCCTTTTCCCGCCGCCAATCCAATAAAATTCATTGCGCCATCCTTTAATCGAAGTCACCAATATAGCCTGAAATTGCCGAACGTAGGAGATTATAATTATATTGCGGCTATATTGTTTCAAAAGCATTATCCGTTCAAGTGGAGTAATACATGAATATACTATATGGCATCCAAACGACCGGTCATGGACACTATATCCGCTCTAGGGCAACTATCAGAGAGTTGAAAAGAAGAGGACACAAGGTTCAAGCGATTTTGAGCGGTCCCCCGCTAAAAGGCCAATGGGATGTTTCCATGTTTGATCCATATCAAGTTAAAACGGGGTTTACGTTCATCACGGAACAAGGTCGGGTTCGACCCGTCAAGACCACCCTTTCGCTGCGGTACTTCCGTTTTTTTAAAGACGTTTATTCATACGATACCAAAGGGATTGATTTGGTCATCTGTGACTTCGAACCCGTAACGGCTCGAATTGCACAACTCAGAGGTATCCCCAGTATTGGAATTGGCCATATGCATGCATTTGCGCACAACATTCCTGTGACCAAAAGTGCTTTTTACGATTGGGTTCTCAGTATCCACGCACCCGTAAAATATCCCATCGGACTACACTGGCACCACTATGATCAACCGATTCTACCTCCTACAATTCCACCTGAAGTTGTACCCGGGCCTAAGACCGTAAAGAATAAGATACTCGTATACATGGCCTTCGAAGAACTCGAAGCGGTGATCAACTTTGTCAAGCCCATTCGTACGCATGACTTCTATATTTATGCCAAAGTCGACCACGCAAAAGATGAAGACAACATTCATATTCGTCCCTTCTCCCGAACCGGATTTCTTCGCGATTTACAAGAATGCGAAGGCGTATTGGCCAACGCCGGCTTTTCGCTCGCGAGCGAGGCGCTGCATCTCGGTAAAAAACTACTGCTTCGACCGATCTTAAAACAATACGAACACGAATCGAACTGTGTTGCTCTTCTCCAAGGAAAACTCGGTTCTGTTATGCCCACACTCGATACCGAAGCCGTCCGAGAGTGGCTTACCTTCCCTCCGATTCAGGCGATGAATTATAGCGACGTGATCAATCCATTCATAGATTGGGTGGAAAAGGGAACGTGGTGGGATTACAAGCAGTTGGTTGCAGATACATGGGCCTCGTCCGAGAAAGCGCTGGAAGCGGATTATGTTTCCAAAAACTTTGGTTGGACATACTAGGAATCGGATTCGATAAGCTATTCTTTGCGGCGCGTGATGTGCACTGCCACCGAACGGCAAGTGTCCAACGCTTGCGGTTTATCGATTGAGATATGTACTACATCCACCGGATATTCTTCTAAGATCAACGTCGCAAGATGCGCGGCGAGACGCTCGATCAAAAAATATTGCGTCTCTTCTACCACTTCTAAGATTCGTTCCGAAATGGTTTGGTAGTTGACGGTGTCTTGTAGGTGATCCGAGACCCCTGCTGGCCGTAAATCCGTCTCCATCGTAATATTAAATACGATCGATTGTTTTTGAACACGCTCATGTGGATGAACGCCAATGATTCCTTGGGCCTGTAGGTCTCGAATAATGATCTGATCCATAAATTCCTTTCTGTGAAGTCAAAGGTGGCGTCCGCCATCTACCATCAAAACTTCTCCTGTCACATAATCATTATCCAATAAGTAATACAGAGCGCGTAAGATATGATCTGGATTCCCTTTGTGTCGAAGCGGTATGTCTTGAATCACCTCTTGTTCATCTTCTTCCACCCCGTGAATCGGTGCCAAAATCCAACCGGGTGCTATCGCATTGACTCGGATTCGGGGCGCGGCGAGTTTGGCAAGAGATCGCGTCAATTGATTCAGAGCCGACTTAGAAATGTTGTACATGGTAAATTCATGCTGTATATCGAGCGAGGTCGCATCGGTAATGTTGATAATGTGTCCGTTACTCTGTGTCTGACGGCAAAGCTGAATGAACGCCTGTGACAAAAAAAATGGGGTTTTGATGTGTAAATCAAAACAAGCAACCCAATCCGAATGCGAGAATGCCAAATAGTCTTTGGGATAATATTGCGACGCGGAATTCACCAGCAGATCCAATCGCTGAAATTGTTTGAAGACAGAAGGGATCAGCTCTGAAACCCTGCTGTCATTGGTCAGATCCGCCTGAAAAAGAATACATTTTTGGCCGGTTTCGGAGCAGATCTTTCGTTTCCAGTCTTCGGCATGCGATTGTGAACGATGATAATGCAGCGCAATATCGTAGCCGCGCTGCGCCAGTCCGAGAGCGAGCCGCGCGCCGATTCTCTTGGCCGATCCGGTGATCAAAGCAACGGGGTTTTGCGATCGAGATGGAGATGACATACTAAGCCCATATACGATAAAGAGATTTCTACGACGATCATCATGAGTAAAACATGACAATCTATAAACGTATTATCCAAATGCTCGGAAAAGACCATATCCAATATGGCATATATAGCAGTAAAATTATTGAGGGGAACACAAGTTTGGCCGCCATGTCTGTGGGGGCGGATCGAAAGAGCCCTTCTCTGCGGTACAAGGGTGACAAGCGTATGCCCAATGAAGACGCCCTATTGCTATACGATGACCATCGCTTTGTCCTCCATGCAATCGCAGATGCGCATTTTGGACACTCCAGCAGTCATCAACTGATACAAGGTCTCGCTTCTTCTCTACCCAACACTCTTCCTTCGAATATAGATGAACTCAAGAGATTTCTTCGAAGCATTCGTCACCCACCCATGTCTTGCGCTTCTCGAACCACGTTGATGATCTCCATTTTTGATCGCAAACGGATGGAAGGCTTTGGTATTTCCATCGGAGATAGCAGCCAGTTTTTGGTCTCTCAGATGGTACGAAGACTCAATCCACATACCCATAGATACATATCTCCCCGTCAATTATCGTCCTTGGATGTACATGAAGATGAAACATTTGTCTTTGAGGGGAACCCAGACTCTCTTTTGGTATCATGCAGTGACGGCGTGGATGAGTGCCATTATCGAGCACCGGAAAAATCCATCCGCCCAAAACACCAA
>JAYYRF010000499.1:0-4804 GCA_036127535.1 Myxococcota bacterium
CAACCGAGGTAGGGAATAGGGCCCTGTAGGGTAAATAAATCTGATTTAAAGCATATAATCTTGAAGAATATATCAGAGAGGGAGCCGATTCCTGACGCAAGAATAAGTACGCCTGGAGTGTTGTTTACGGTCATAATTAAGGTGTCTGCCTGTGAAAAGTCAGGCTATGCCCTATAAGGGTTTTGGACATAAAATACGGTTGTTGTTTGGCGTAGAGCAGGTAAAGTGAACGCGATTTTATGGAGAAATGTCATGTACAAATGCACCTTGTATTTCGCTTTAGCAGCGCTGCTTTTTATTTCCGACACCGCCTGGGCCGGAGAAGAGACCATTAACCAAGCGGATACCGCATGGATTTTGGTTTCCACAGCATTGGTTCTTCTAATGACCATGCCGGGACTGGCCTTATTTTACGGGGGGTTGGTGAATGCAAAAAACATCCTTTCCGTCTTGATGCATTGTCTACTCATTACATGTGTAACCTCCATTATTTGGTTGGTTGGTGGCTATTCTTTGGCTTTCGGTGAAGCGAGTCCATATATCGGAGGACTCGACAAAGCCTTTTTGAACGGCGTATCTGCCGGTACGTTGTCTGGCACCATTCCGGAATATCTTTTCTTTGCGTTTCAAATGACTTTCTTCGTGATTACACCGGCCCTGATTGTAGGAGCCTTCGTTGAACGCATGAAATTATCAGCCATGTTGCTTTTTGTTGCTCTTTGGTCCGTGTTGGTTTACGCACCGGTTTGTCATTGGGTTTGGGGCGGAAACGGTTTCATGTACGAGTGGGGCGTCAAAGATTTAGCGGGTGGTATCGTCGTTCATATTACCGCTGGGGTTGCTTCTTTGGTTGCATCTGTGATGGTTGGTGCCCGAAAAGGGTTTCCGCAACGCGCTTTTACCCCTCATAACTTGCCCATGTGCATTACGGGAGCCGGACTCCTTTGGGTCGGTTGGTTCGGTTTTAATGCGGGCAGCGGATTGACCGCGAGCGGCGACGCCGCACAGACGTTGGTTGTCACCCACTTGTCGGCTTGTGTAGCGACACTGGTTTGGGCTTTGATTGAAAAAATGCAAACAGGACGCGTGAGCGCACTGGGCGCTGCCACGGGTCTGATCGCTGGATTGGCGGCGATCACACCAGCATCCGGTGACGTAGGGCCTCTTGGTGCGATTGTAATCGGTGCGGCTTCCGCTATGATTTGTCAGTTTGCTTCTACGAAGATCAAGATGCGTTTTGCATACGATGACTCTTTGGATGTTGTTGGCGTACACGGTGTTGGTGGGCTTGTTGGAACCTTGTTGGTTGCTGTCTTCGCGTCCAGCTCCTTTGGTGGCAAAGAAGAGCAAGGATACAGCGTTCTCGATCAGTTGTGGATTCAGTTCTCGGCATCTGGTATTACCATTGTGTACACTCTCGTTTTGTCGGTGGGAATTTTATATGTTGTGAAAGCGGTTTGCGGTGGACTTCGCGTCAGCGACGAAGAGGAAGAGAGAGGTCTCGATCTTTCAGTACATGGAGAAGATGGCTATGTATATGGTGATGTTGAACAGGTGGAGACCGATTCGATTCCTGCCAAATAGCACTTTGAACCCAAAAGAATAAAAAACAGCGGCTCTGTCCGCTGTTTTTTTGTCTTTTTTCTCTCTGTCGCATCAATTGTACTTGGATTTCACCCCAGGGACGTACTATGTTTCCAGTACGATTTTTGTACGTTAAGGTTCAGTTCCTTCCTCGTTTGATCGATCAGAAGAACACCCATGAAAGGAGAGAGAGATGAGTCGTTTTATGTATAGTTTGTTGGGTGTGACCGCTTTGTGCGCATGCCAAGAAAAAACAACCGACAATGAACAACCGGTACCCGATACGCAAGAGGAGACCGAAGAAGAAGGCACCTCTAGCGATACGGATACAGCAGCAACCGATGATCCCCCTCCGGAGCAAGGAAGCACGCCTTTGTTTGTTGTAGCGGGGCAGTCGAATGCAGAAGGGAATGTTCGTTTGGGTGGATTGGAAGCGCTGCAAAATGCTTTGCCGTCGCACAATGAAACCCTGAGCACGACCGAACGGAGTGCGCTTCGCGAGGCTTATCGCACAGGGATTGGCGACTGGTGTAACCCCGCTGAAGACTACTCCGACGAGATGGCCGATGCAGCCATAGATGCCTTTCGCGGCTTGGAGCTCGACATTTCACAGGTCTCCGCTTCGTACACCATCGATGGCGGCCAAATGGTGGCTTATCGCTGGTTTCATCAAGAAGCGGATTTGGAATTGGGCTCTCCCTACGAAAACCCGGATGCCGACGCCCATCCTGCACACAAAAGCGAACTTGCCCCCATGAGTGTTGGCTTTGGCTTATGGGACTCTGAAGAGACGAGTGTCTTATTTTACGGACCCGAACTTGGATTTGCTTTGCGCTTCCATCAAGATTCGGTTTTGGACAATTTCTACATGATGAAGGTCGCAATGGGTGGATCGTCTCTGTATGGTCATTGGGCACCAGACGGACCGATGCGTCAAAAGCTTTACGAGAAAACCAATGCCTTTTTGGAGGCGCAAGATGCGTATGTTGCCGGTCTCATTTGGTTTCAAGGCTATAACGATCAATTTGAGGACAGTCATATCTCGGCCTACAAGGACAATCTCTCGGTTTTGGTCAGTGATTTTCGGCAAACCTACGGGGCATCCATACCGGTTGTGGTCGTACAAGCACGAAAGGTGAATGATTTGGAACGGATCGCGGAAGCGCAATCGGTCTTTGTGTCTGAGACCGAAAACGCGGTGCTCGTGGAAAGCGACGGTATGACGAACTGTTTCCATTACGACTCGGTTTCACAACTCGTGATCGGTGATAGGAGCGCCCAAGCGATCATCCCACTTTTGAACGAATAGGAGGATAGGATTGTGAATCTTTTTCTTGTAATGTTTGCGTGCAGCGGAGACAAAGGCACGACCGAAGATACTGCCGTCGCTTCGGACGTCCAAGATTCTGCCGTCTCCGTGGATACCGGTGAGATTTCTGAGCCGTCTTCGACCGAGACGGGTGATTGTAGCGATGGTGATGTTCGGACGTCACAGCGTTCTTGTGGTGAAGGGACGGAAGTCGATGTGTGTCAGGAAGGAACATGGGTCTCTTCTGGTATCTGTCTCCTTCAAGGACCGGACGAGGAAATATCGTATCCCAGAGCCGATATATTTGCCGGTTATTTCCCTGTAGAATGGGATTTTGGCACATCTGAATCCAATCGTATTCACGGCTGGAGCTATTATCTCCGCGCATTTGACCTCATTCAAGATCAGCCGGTCAAAGAGGTGGGCTGGGGGCAATGGACGAAGCCGAGTATGCCCGATGCTGGTTTGGACGTTTGTGGGATTCACCCTCACGGCTTCACTTGCGAGGGAATGGATCCCAATGAAGCGGAACTGGCCAGTTGTGGGTATACCGACTACCAGTCGCTGGAAGACTGCGCGGTGTGGTGTTGTGGGGAAGAGGACAAATGCGGCGTGCGCGGAAGCATTGAAGGGGGAATGGGATATTGGATGTACACGCTCGAGACCCAACACGTCAAATGGATGATGCCCGCATCCACGAACATGAATTACGAAATTTTTGGTGGTACCTTTGGACATGAGGCACCCAAGCCATGTACAGAACTCGGCGGTGCGGTTCGGATATCGAATCAAATCATCGTTCCCAACGATTTTTTCTCCTTCTCGGGTGAAAAGATCGATGGTTTTGTCGGGTATATGCTTTCCAAAACACCGATTGGCAAGCGATCGGATACGGACAATGCCAATTACTGGACGATCATCGTCGATACCGAAAACTATTCGGGGCCGGTTCTATATATCTCTTCTTGGTTTTGGGATTCGCGCGTCAATTGGCATCCGCAAAGCGTAAGTTGGTCCGATCCCCGTGCGTTGATCGGTTATATCGCGGAAGGATTCGAAGGTGGGATGGGCTACATCGAGGCGACGGACGAGGAGGGGAACCGATGGCTCCGAACCAATCGTTGGGCTCTTCCCCAAGACCGAGATGGCAGCGGAACGTTGAATCGTAGCACTTTGTTTACCGCACATGCGCAGTACCATGAAGATTGGGCTATCGAAGCTATGGAGCCGATGCTATCGGGTACGGGTACGCCCGAAGAGCGCAGCGTTTCGTATGTGCAAACGGTTGGCGCTGCGAAACAGAATTTGGCGTCCTGTACCGAACCTACAGACGATGCAGGCTTCCAAGTGGGGGTAGAAGATGAGTCCGGCGAACTCGTATGGAGTGGGTTTGGTGCCGGAGCCATTACACCGGAAGAGGCAACGCTCCCCGCGCAACAAGCGGCGGGTTGCTCAACGACGCTCACGCTGGATCCGGATACGCTTCGATGTGAAAATGGTTGGTGTGAAGGAAGCAATTATCTCAAAGTTGATTCTGCAGGAAATACCGAGGTTGTGGATATGGATGCGGTTCCAACGGTGCTCAAAAATACGTTGGATTTACGATCCTTCGTCCCGCATCGGCGCAACGATGGACGATATCTGGGGCCGCCGGCCGATACAGAGCGCGCTTGCTTTGAAAATCCGGGGCCGGCCGATGACACCTTGTACTGTACCCGAACGGAGAACGGAGTTTGGCTGGGTTTCCGCTGGTACCGATTTGTCGATCAGCCGGAACTCAATCAGGTCTTCGCTTCATTACCAGCGTCAGAGCGCGACGCAGCGAAGTGTTACATGCAAGAACGCATCGAACGTCTGCATACTGCACAAAACAACTCCCAAGACGATTGGTTTACTCCTCCGCAGGGTGAC
>JAYYRF010000500.1:0-2558 GCA_036127535.1 Myxococcota bacterium
CTATGACCTACTGGCTTTACCGGTCGTAGACCATGCACATCGACTGCTGGGACTCATAACCATCGATGATGTTGTCGACGTTATTCAGGACATCGCGAATAAAAATATGATGTTGATGGCGGGTATGGATGAGGAACACGATCCCCGAAACCCCAAAATTTTCCGGGCTTTTCGACAACGATTTACATGGCTGTCTATCACACTCGTGGGTGGAATTGGAATGGCCGAGGTCATCGGCCTTTTTGAAGACACTCTCAAAGCCCAAGCGTATCTTGCAGGATTTATTCCCGTAATCCTCGGTACGGGTGGCAATGTGGGCACACAAGCGGCAACCATTGCCGTTCGGAATCTCGCCACGGGACATATGGGTGGAAGCGGTACGCTTTCAATTATTTTCAAAGAGGCACGCGTTGGTACTCTACTCGGGATCAGTTTTGGGATCATTTTGGGGCTATATGTCCTGTTGTCGATGTGGGCTACCCCCATGTTCGCGGTCGCCATTTCTTGCTCAATTATCATCACAGTCATCTCTGCCGCCATACTGGGGATGCTGGTACCATTCACGTTGGACAAAATTGGGATCGATCCCGCCGTTGCAACCGGACCATTTGTGACCACAGGTATTGACCTTATTGCTATCTTGATTTATTTTTCTACATGTCAGATGATACTTCAATGAAAGAAAATTTAAACTCAATACAAGCCCTTGTCCTGCGATACACCGACTACGGTGAGAGCGATCGCATCGTCCATCTTTTGACCGAAGAGCACGGCCTCATCTGTGCTATGGTTCGAGGTGCTCGGAGCGCAAAAAAGAAATATGCCGGTCTAATCGATCTCGGCAATGTGCTCGAAGTAAAAGTGTCTCCGGGAAAGGGAGAACTATGGCGCCTCCATGACGCCAACACAAAACGAAGCGTTCTCAGAATTCGCAGCAATATATACAAACTCGCACTCCTCAGTTATGCTTGTGAACTTTGTAGCCATGCCATTCAAGTCGAAAGTCCCGAACCAAAGATTTTTGGTCTGATGCTTCACTTGGTTCAGCTTTTAGAAGAGTTCGACGAGGGCTTTGGTGCGAGATTCCGTATGGCGTTTGAACTCAAACTCCTTACCTTCGCTGGCTATATGCCACAAATTGAGCGTTGCCAATCTTGTGGCCACGCATTGGGAGAAGATGCGGTAATCTTTCCCGTTGAAGGAGCAACCTTTCACGCAAAGTGTCTTCCCGTAATGAGCAATCCGGAAAAGAACACCTATACTTGCACACCAGTTTGGCGCAATGCCGCGCAACTCTCCTTGAGAACCCCCCTGCGAGAATCTATCGGTAGCTCTATGCCCGAAGGCCCTCAATGGGCATTTTCACACATTTTCTCTCTTAAAATGCAAAAGAAATTGAATGCGCGTGAATTTCTACGGACGCTGGAGAATTCATGATATTTTATCTACTTTCTTGCGTAGCTGCAGAAGAACAAATCACCTGGTCCGGAAATGTATACACGCTTACCGATGGTCAGCTAGAAACCGCAGAAGATGGAACAGTAGAACTTCTCGATCTAAACGACTCTCTATTGTACCAATCTCAAGCACCATACACAGACTCACCACACTATCACGAATTCACGATTGATAGCGAACACGCTAAACAGGACGCTATATTTCGCGTCACCGCGACCGGAAGCAATCCAACGCTTTGGCGTAGTACGATTCCTGAAACGACCTCCATTTGGCTCAACGGCTCTTTGTACAGTATTCACTCTCAATACGCACAAAACCTGCTCAACTCTCTCTCCCTGAATCCACAAGACCTGACAACGTCAGAGGTTGTGCATTTGATCGGGAGAACAGACGTACCAGAGGAGTGGATGGGCATTTCTCTTTCCGTCTTGGCTGGCGACGGCACAGAACAGCCAGTAAGAAGCTACTACTATGATGATGCTGGGTTCTTGCTACCCGCCGATAGCAGCACGGCAATCGATCTTTTTGTTGCGATCAACCTCGAACCGGGGCCTATCACACTACGGGTGTCACCTCCTGGTGAAGACACAATTGAAATCATGTATCCAACCAGAGGTGGAGACATCATTAGCGCAGTCTACCTAGTCCCCTAATCTCTCTGAAAAAGTCTGGTCATAAGAATCTTTACCTTTAGAAAGAAGGAGTCTTACACCTCGGTTAGTGGTATAACCAAAGGGAAGCATTTTATGGACACTCATGACAAACGAAGACGATAAAACCTTTGTTTCCAGCATAACTCCCACTCTTAAGGAAATAAAAGAAGAAGGAAGCAATGATACGTTCATCATTGTTGGTTCAGATGCCATCTGCGATGTGCAACTCATAGATCCCAGCATTAGCCCACAACACATCCGGATTACCCTATTCAAGCGTGGTTCCTTCCTTGTCAAAGACTTGGGAAGCCAAGTCGGAACTTTCTATGAGGGAAAGAGAATATCCAAACAGATCGTCTCGGCGCATGACACCATTCAAATTGGATATAAACCCTTCCTCGTTAGAGAACTCATTCTACACCTTCTCAAAAAAATACGAAAAAAAGG
>JAYYRF010000501.1:0-5241 GCA_036127535.1 Myxococcota bacterium
CGTTGTGGTTGCATTGGAGCTGGTAAAGAGCCAGTGTTGCCCCGTAAGGGCAACTGAAGACCAACCTTGCGGGGCGGCCACCGCAAGCTCCCACTGCCGGGTAATGGTTCCGCTGTTCATATCGATTTCCATTAATTCAGAGTTTCCGTTGAGGGGACGGAGGCCGAAGAGACGGCCGTCGGCTGTGCCGGCGATGTCAATGATATGATTGGGATACACAATGTTGCTCAGGGAAAATAGCACGTTGAAGGCATTGCCATTTTGCACAGCAATCGCAGCTTCTTGGTTAACCGAGTTTGCCATCACACCCGAAATATACAAAATGTCGTTGCTCAACGGGTCGTCTTTCATGAATGCGAGCCCTTCTGCGACAAATCCTTGGCCGCTGATGTTCGCATTGATGTTCATGAATTGGCATTCCATCGTGGCGGGCACCGCTCGGTATATGTCTCCGTACATCGAGCTCAACCATAAAAAACCCTTACTATCCGCCGTCATGGCGACGAGAAGGTCTCCGCTTTGATTCATGGGGCACTCGAGTGGGCCGAGATCGGTGATGCTCAACGTGCTGAGATCGTATTGCCAAATTTGAGCGGGTGTACTGCTTTGAAAGTCCAGCTCGAGAAGATAGGCGTCATCACACTCTTCTGCCGGCAGCTCTTCTTCGGTTTCTTCTGTGTCGCTTTCTTCGGTCGCTGTATCTTCCGTATCGTCAGCGGTTGTATCCGCCGTGTCCGAGGCTACACCGCTATCCGTTTCATCTGTATCATTGATCGTTGTGTCATCGACACTCTCCGTATCGGTTTTTTTTTCTACGTTGTTACATGCGAGCCAAAATAAAATCACGCTTTCTCCTGTTCTTCGACCCAACGACGGGCATTTTCAAAGAATTTCATCCAAGGGCTGTCTTTTCCCCATTCTTTGGGATGCCAAGATAGCTGAACCGATCGAAATGCCCGTTCCGGGTGTGGCATCATGATTGTAACCCGACCGTCCTGACTGGTAAACGCGGTTAATCCATCGGGGGAGCCGTTGGGATTCTCTGGGAAATGCTCTGTTGCCTGCCCATGGTTATCGACATATCGCAGTACCTTTACTGCTTGGGTCTGCGCTTGTGCATCTGTAAATACAACACGACCTTCTCCATGCGCTACCGGAATGGGCAGAACGGATCCCTCCATATCCTTGAAGAAAATGGAGGAAGAGGGGAGTACTTCGACGAGTGAGAGTCTGGCTTCAAATTGTTGCGATAGATTTCGATGGAACCGTGGCCAGTGTTCCGCGCCCGGTATGAGGGGCGCAAGCTGGGAAAGAAGCTGACAGCCGTTGCACACGCCCAGTGCAAATGTATCTTTGCGATGAAAGAAGGTCTTAAACTCTTGGCGAAGCGTAGGGGAATACAGAATCGACTTCGCCCAGCCCGAACCCGCGCCGAGCACATCTCCATATGAAAATCCACCGCAGGCGATTAAACCTCGAAATTGCGATAGGCGAACCTTCCCCGAGCGAATATCGTTCATATGCACATCGATGGCGTCAAAACCGGCATATGAAAATGCAGCTGCCATTTCTAATTGGCCATTTACCCCTTGCTCTCGCAAGATGGCGATGGGTGGCCGAGTCTCGAATGAAGGGCGTTGATGGATATTAAAGGTTGTCTTTGTAAAGAGTCCTCTGTTATTGGGAGCAAGGAGAGATTCTCGTTCTTCACGCGCACAAACGGGGTTATCGCGCAGTGACTGCACTTGATAGCTGCATTCGGTCCACTCTTTCAATAGATCCAAAAGCGCAACGTTTAAAATCGTATTTCCGTTGTGCTGAACTTGAATATTTTGTTCGTCACACGGCGAGCCTAAATCATAGATGTGCGAAATTTTGTAGGACTCTGCAAGATCGAGAATAGCGGGCACGTCGTGGCGTAAGACCTCGAATACAGCGCCGGCCTCTTCACAGAACAACGATTTTATCGGTTCGTCACCCAATTCCGTGATATCGATGTTCAATCCGCAGCGTCCTCCGAATGCCATTTCACACATCGTCGCCCAAAGTCCTCCGTCGGAACGATCGTGATAGGACAGTAAGAATCCTTCGTGATTGAGAAATTGGATAAAGGAGAAGAATTGTACGAGCAGTTCGGGGTTTTCCATGTCTGGGCCAACGGTTCCCATTCGTCCATAGACGTAGGCAAGAGAGGATGCCCCGAGTCTTTGGTTGCCTTCTCCCAAATCTATAAACAAGAGTGCTTTTTCTTGCTGAAGGTCGCTTTTACAATCCGGTGTGAGCGTGTGTTGAACATCTAAGACAGGGGCAAAGGCGGTCACGACCAAGGAGAGAGGAGAGCGCACTTTGTACGACTTTTCGTCTTGTGTCCAAGACGCTTGCATAGACATGGAGTCTTTTCCTACGGGTATAGATACGCCGAGGCGCGGGCAAAAGTCTTCTGCAATGGCCTTGACAGTTTCATATAGCTTTGCTCCTTCTCCTTCTTCTTTGGCGGCCACCATCCAGTTTGCTGACAGGCGAATATGTTGAATGCTACCAATGCGAGCAGCTGCGATATTGGTAATCGCTTCGGTAATCGCCATCCTTCCGGCTGCGGCTGCCGATAACATTGCGAGCGGCGGTCGTTCACCCATCGCCATCGCTTCCCCAGTCATCTCTCGGTAGCCGCTGGAGCTCACCGCTACATCTGACAGTGGAAGCTGCCAACGGCCGGTAAATTGGTCTCGTGCAACCATCCCGGTAATGGAGCGATCCCCAATGGTAATTAAAAAGCTTTTGGAGGCCACGGTCGGAAGACGCAGAACGCGAAGCGCAGCGTCTTGAATATCGATGTCCTTGAGTGATAGGGGAGGGAAGTCAACCTTTTTGGGGCGATCTTTTTTGTGAAGACGGGGGGTTTTAGCCAAGAGTATGGAGATGGGGATATCGATGGGCGCATCTTCATGGAGGGAATCAGATACCCGAAGCAAATCCTCTTGCTTTGCGCGTCCAACCACGGCAAAGGGAGCGTTTTCACGCGTACAAATTTCTTGAAAAATGGAGAAGGATTCTGGATTGAGTGCCAAGACGTATCTCTCTTGTGCTTCATTGCACCAAATTTCCATGGGCGAGAGTTGCTTTTCGGCAGAGGGGATGGCGCGCAAATGAAAGTGGGCCCCCAAACCCGCATCGTGAACCAACTCCGGAAGAGCATTGGACAATCCTCCCGCACCGACATCATGTATCGATAAAATCGGATTTTGGGTACCCATCGCCCAACAGCGGTCAATGACCTCTTGGCATCGGCGCTGCATTTCAGGATTTGCGCGTTGTACGGATGCAAAATCCAAATCTGCCGCTTGTGTGCCCGATGCGATAGAAGATGCTGCTCCGCCGCCCAGTCCGATGAGCATGGCTGGTCCTCCCAAAACAACAATTGGACACTCGGCGGCAAATCCTTCTTTCCATACATGTTCTTCCCGAACATTTGCGTAGCCACCGGCCAGCATGATCGGTTTGTCATATCCGAGCGCTTCTTCTTCATTGAGCGGGTGGTAAAAGGTTCGGAAATAACCACACAGGTTGGGTCGACCAAATTCGTTGTTGAAGGAAGCAGCGCCGACGGGGCCATCGATCATGATTTGTAGGGAGGAGGCGATGCGTGGAGAGCGAACCCGCTCGGACTCCCATTGGCACATCGCATTTGGAATTTCGAGATTGGACACGCTGAAGCCGGTCAATCCCGCTTTGGGCTTCCCCCCTCTGCCGGTTGCGCCTTCATCTCTGATCTCTCCGCCGGCACCGGTTCCGGCTCCGGGGTTGGGAGAAATCGCGGTCGGATGGTTGTGGTTTTCCACTTTGATCGCAATGTGAATGGGCTCTTCTACTTCTTTGTATTTTCGATCGGTGTGTGCAAAGAAACGATGCGCAGCGTAACCCTCTATCACCGCCGCATTGTCTGTATATGCACTGAGAGTAATTCCGGGACTCTTTTGGTGCGTGAATCGAATCATGTCAAAGAGGCTTTTCTCCCAATATTGATCGCCAATCGTCCAACGCGCTTTAAAAATTTTATGACGACAATGCTCGGAGTTGGCTTGGGCAAACATGCACAATTCTGCGAGTTGCGGTGGTCGATCGAGAATATGGTAACTGTTGATTAAGTAATGCATCTCATCTGTGTTGAGTGCTAAGCCATACTCTGTATTGAGGGATTGAAGCGCCTCGAGTGGATTCTCTGAAAAAGGGAGGATGGGATCTTTTTTGGGTTTTTCTTGATCAAAGAGGGTGTCGAGTTGATGCTGCTCTTGCAGCAAAGATTCCGTCATGGCATCAAACAGCCGTGCACGGAGGTTTGGCTCGTCTCGGAAGAGCGTCCAAATGACGGCCCTTTCAATCCGCTGAATCGGAATCGAACACGCGGTTGCGATCTCGGTCGCTTTGGTCGACCAAGAGGAAATCGTTCCGACTCTGGGGGTGACCACGCAATCAAATTCAGGAGGGGTTTTGACATACCTTCCCCCCAATAGTTCTTCGAGTTTGGGAATATGTTGATTGTTAAAACCCGCATGGGGTGCGACCAAGTATAAAAACAATGACTTTCCAAACGGCTCGCGAGAAATGCGATTGAGTTGAAAATCAGAATGGGCGGGAACGCCCAGAAAATACAGCATGTCGGCTCCTCTTTGCTGCCATATAATCGAATCCGCTACACTACACAATCACTTGTGACCATTGTCTCCGGAATGGGAAGAAAAAAAAACCCTCCGAAGAGGGCATTGCTTGCGAGCATGCAATTAGGGCATCAAATACAGTGAGGCTCGCCCTTCATCTCCACCGTAGTAGGGAGCACCGACCCAAAGGTCGTCGATACTATCTCCGTTCATGTCGGCCGCGATTAGGGAAATGCCGAAGTAATCGGTGTCTTCACTGTAGATGGTCGAATCGGCATCGGCTTCGCTCATCGTTGCGCTGAGGTTACTACCGCTGTAGAGGTAAACCATCCCGTTATCATCGGGGCTGTCGTTCTCGAGGAAGGAGTAGTATTCGAAGGCCGCGCTAATGGGATCGTCGAGATCGGGTGCGCCGATTGCGATGTCATCAATACCGTCTCCGTTCATGTCGCCAACGGCGAGGGAGTAACCGAAGAATCCGGGGCCGCTGGCCGCAGTGATAACAACATCTGCTTCTGATTCTGCTTCGGACTTACCGCCCATGACAGAGGAGATGGTGTAGTAAACAAATACGGTGCTGGTTCCC
>JAYYRF010000502.1:0-4251 GCA_036127535.1 Myxococcota bacterium
CGAGCCCAACAAAAACAAAGTCGGGCAAATCACGGAAGCAGACGTTCGCAAAATTGCTGAGACCAAGCTTCCCGACTTGAACACTGCTACGGTTGAGTCCGCTATGCAAAGTGTTCGGGGTACTGCTCGCTCGATGGGCGTCACCATCGTATAATTAACGATCCGATTTATTTGGGGGAGAGCGATAGGCGTTCTTTTACCCCATCGGGTTATTTCGCTCAGTTGAGCAAGGAATAAGAACATGGCAAAACCTAGTAAACGCTATGCTCGATTACGAGAACAGATAGATGGTAATCGTAAGTATTCTACGGCTGAGGCTTTCGACATGCTCATCAACTTAGGTGCCAAAGATGGTGCCAAATTTGATGAAAGTGTTGATGTAGCAGTACGCTTGGGTGTAAATCCCAAGTATGCTGATCAAATGGTTCGTGGGGCATGCTCATTGCCTCATGGAACGGGAAAAGGTGTAAGGGTTCTGGTTTTCGCAGAAGGTGAAGCTGCTCGCTCTGCTACAGAAGCGGGTGCTGATTTTGTCGGTGGCCAGGACCTGATAGATAAGATAAAAGGTGGCTGGCTTGAATTTGACAAGGCGGTTGCTACAAGAGCGATGATGCCAAAGGTAGCTCGCTTCTTGGGTCGTATCTTGGGTCCTCGCGGCCTGATGCCCAATCCAAAAATTGGTACGGTTGTTGATGATGGAAAAGTCGGAGAGACCGTAGCTTCTTTAATGAAAGGGAAAATTGATTTTCGCGTCGATAAGAACGGAATCATTCACTCTTCCGTCGGGAAAGCATCAATGCCTTCAGAGAAGCTACAGGAAAACTTCATGGCTTTACTCTCCACATTAATCCGTCTCAAGCCATCCACCGCCAAAGGTGCTTATGTAAGGAGTATTTCAGTCTCCACAACAATGGGCCCAGGCATCAAGGTTGATACCAACGATGCACAGCGCTCTGCAGAGAGGTACTAGTATGACAACGCGAACAAGCTATCCAAATCAGAAAGTACAAACTCTCAATATGTTGAAAGAAGGGATTTCCTCTGCTCCCATGATTGTTTTAATCAATTATGAAGGAATTCAAGTAGAAGAAGTTAACACAATACGAAGAAAATTTGATGAAAATGGAATTCGATACGTTGTAGCCAAAAACACCCTAATAAAAAAAGCAATTGAAAACACAGACAAAGAAGGACTAAGTGAGCATCTCTCCTACATGACCGGCGTTGTTATCTCTTCGGAAGACGGGGTAAACACAGCAAAGGTTGTACGCGAAATTATGAAAGAGCGTACAAAGGACAAAAAAGAGAGTTTCGTCGTCAAGGGAGGCTTCTTCGACGGAGAAGTTCTCGACGCCAAAGCTGTCGATAAAGTTGCTGACTTACCGAGCAAAGAAGAATTACTCACAATGCTTCTGCGCACGATGCAAGAAGGCCCCCGTCAGATTTTGGGTGTCGTTCAAGGTCCCGCTCGCGATCTTGTCAATTTGCTTAAGAACTATGAAAATACACTTTCAGAAGCAGAATAAAGAGCTGTTTCACACAAAAAACTTTAAATTGTTATCCCATTGGAGGACTCCATCATGTCTGTTACACAAGAACAGGTTGTCGACTATATCAAAAATCTTAAATTAAGCGAAGTAAAAGGTCTCATTGAGATCTTGGAAAGCGAACTCGGTGTCTCTGCATCCGCGCCCGTTATGGCCGTTGCCGGTGCCGCTGCTGGTGCTGCACCTGCGGAAGCGGCAGAAGAGAAAACAGAATTTGACGTTATTTTGGTCGAATTTGAAGCGAAAGCCAAGATCAAAATCATCAAAGAAGTTCGCGCTCTTACCGGTGCTGGTCTGAAAGACGCGAAAGGTATCGTCGAAAATCTTCCTTCCACTTTGAAGGAAGGCGTTGCAAAAGATGCTGCAGAAGAGATCAAGAAGAAGCTTACCGACCTTGGTGCGAAGGTTGAAATTAAGTAAATCGATCATACAAGGTGATGTCGTGTGATGCTCTTGAACTACGCAGGGCATCACCTTTGTTTATTTTCTCTCAGATTGCTCGCATGCAATTCTACATTTTGCCAAATTTATACTTTTACCACTACAGCACGTCTTAGGCTCGGGAGCTCTTGTGTCTGATTTTTTAGCCAACAATTACCGTTTTCGTCATAGCTATGCCAAAACACTTCCTTGGCGGGAAGTTGATAACTTAATCCGTATTCAAACCAGCAGTTATGAGGAATTCTTACAAACGGGTGTGTCGCCCGAAGAAAGAAGAAATGTAGGTCTTCAAGCAGTCTTCAACAGCGTCTTTCCAATTCACGACTTCAATGAGCGTGCCTCTCTAGAATTTTCAAAGTATGAGCTTCAAGAGCCAACCAGTGACGTAGATGAATGCCGCGAGAAAGGGCAAACCTACGCGGCGCAGCTTAAAGTACACGTTCGTATGAACATTTTTGAAGAGGATGAAGAGACAAAAGAAAAGATCTTTTCACACTCACAAAGACAGCAGGTCTTCTTTGGAGACATTCCGTTAATGACCGAAAACGGCACCTTTATTATTAATGGTACTGAGCGCGTTGTTGTCTCGCAATTACATCGCTCGCCGGGTGTTTTCTTTAGCAACAAAGTATCCAAAACCACTTTGGAGCAAAAGACAGTACTTACGGCTCGAATTATTCCCAATCGCGGTTCTTGGATCGATTTCGAATTTGATACGAAAGATCGACTTTTCGTTCGTATAGACAGACGGAAAAAACTTCCCGCGATCTATCTCTTGCTGGCTCTCGGTTACGATATGAACCAGCTTCTGAGCTACTTTTACCCAACAGAAGTCTTTCAGTACAGCCCCAAAGAGGGATCTTGGACAAAGACGACAACAGAAGAAATCTTGACGAAATGTATTGCCTTTCAAGACTATAATTATGAAATTGAGCAAAAAGGTAAAATGCGTAAGAAGGTGGTTCGTAAGGGCAAAAAGTTCTTGAAGAACAACATCAACCACCTTCATGTTTTGGGACGATTCTACGAAAAAGAAGTCGAAGTTTTGGATGGTACCTCGAAGCAGGTTTTGATCGACTTACCGTCTTCCTTAGAAGAGGCAATTGGAACCGTAGAACTGCAAAATTACACTGCTGAAGACATATACGATGAAGAAGGCGAAGTGATTATACCGTTCAACACTCCTCTTACCGCCGAAAACATCGCAAAGGCGCTCGAGCATGGTATCACGAAATTTAAAGTTCTATATATAGATGGTCTCTTTTCTGACGATTCGTTGCGACACGCCTTTGAGACGGAATCGAAAAAAATAGAAGAGAAAAAGATAAAGGCGGGTGATGAAGAGATTACCAACGCCGATCTCGCGATTCTAGAGATATTCCAAAGAATGCGTCCCAATGATCCTTCCAACATTGAGATGGCACGAAAGCATTTTATTAATCTTCTGTTTGAACCTTCTCGTTACGATTTATCCACCGTTGGCCGCATCAAAATCAACGAGCGCTTGTATGTGGAAGATGAAGAGAAACCAACCGAAGAGACCAAGACATTGGTTCACGAAGATATCTTGCGTGTCATCCGTTACCTGTATGATTTAAAGAGTAAAAGAGACGGTGCAGAAATCGATGACATTGATCATCTTGGAAACCGCCGTGTTCGTTCGGTTGGCGAACTTCTCGTCAATCAGTTTCGGATTGGGCTTGTGCGCATGGAAAAAGCAATCAAAGAGCGAATGAGCCTGGGCGAGATTGCCAGTATGGCACCCAATGATATCGTGAATGCGAAGCCAGTGACAGCCGTCATCAAGGAGTTCTTCGGAGCTTCGCAGCTCTCTCAGTTCATGGATCAAACCAATCCTCTCTCGGAGGTTACCCACAAGCGTCGTTTGAGCGCTCTCGGGCCAGGTGGATTAACGAGAGAAAGAGCGGGTAATGAGGTTCGAGACGTTCACACGACTCACTACGGCCGCATCTGTCCCGTAGAAACGCCGGAAGGACCCAACGTTGGTTTGATCGCGAGTTTGGCAACCTACGCGCGGGTCAATAAGTATGGTTTTATCGAAACGCCCTATCGAAAGTGCGAAGGCGGTACCGTGACCAATGAGGTGAGCTTTTATTCTGCAACCGCAGAAAAAGGTTTCACAGTTTCACAGGCTGCTATCGAAAAAGACAAAGACGAAAATATCACGGCAGAAAGCGTAATTATTCGCCAAGATGGCGACATAAAGATTGTTAAACCCGAGCAAGTTGATCTCGTCGATGTG
>JAYYRF010000503.1:0-6523 GCA_036127535.1 Myxococcota bacterium
GCGACTCGGTCAGCATTGAAAATAGCCCCCCTGAGGTTATTTTTGCCACCATCGACCCCAGCATGCTCTATACCAACGATACCGCTTCGATCAGTTTCATTAGCAACGACGCAGACGGCGATGCCGTGACCACCAATATAGATTGGTATGTCGATGACGGAAACGGCGCCGTTCTCGTATCAACCAGCGCTACGCTCGACGGCAGCACCGCCTTTGAAAAAGGAGATGTCATCTACGCTGAACTCACGCCAAACGACGGCTTTGACGATGGTGCGACCGTAACGACCAGCAGCATGACCATTTCCAACACACCCCCTGAAGCCCCTGTCGTCGCCATTCAGCCCAGCGCCCCCATTGAGGGTGAAGACGATATGATTTGTGCGGTTACGGTCGATTCCAACGATGCAGACACAGCAGATCTCTCGAATATAAGCTACACAATTGAATGGTATGAAAACGGTGTGCTCTTCACCAACACCAGCACCACCACCATAACCGGCGATACCATTTCGGCTTCTGAAACCACCAAAGACGAAGTGTGGGAATGCGTTGTGATTCCTTCGGACGGGACGGATACCGGAACATCGGCGTCTACTTCCGTCATCATTCAGCAAGATTGTGACATAGACGATGACGGATTTGACGCGCCTTCGTGCGGTGGTCCGGATTGCGACGATACCGATCCCACCATCGGAGATTGTTTCGACGGCAGCGGTACGTGGGCGGATACCACCACCACGTTAGAGTCCGTTGTCCACCACGTCGCCGCGCTCGATGAAGACGAGACGAATGGTGAGCTCCGGATTCTCGTATATGGCGGGCAGAGCTACTACCAACTCCTCGATCAGCTTTGGGAGTACAATATAGATACCGATACATGGGCTTCTTTGTCCTATAGCGGTGTATCCCCCGAGCCCGTGTATAAACACGCCGCGGCCTTTACTCCCTCTGCTCAGCAGTGGTTGATCTTCGGTGGTCAGACCTACTATGCGCTCAGCGAAGACCTATATGTTCTCGACACCAACGCCGGTTCGGAGACGTGGTATATGACCAGCGTTTCCAGCACGTCATCTCCCGAAGCGCGACTGGGCTCCACAATGGTTATTGATAGCAATACAGACAAGGCCTATGTCATCGGGGGTCAAGGATACTACACGTTACTCGATGACGTCTGGAGCATCGATCTCAATAACGATTTGAATCTCAGCACATCGGGCTCTACCGTATCTTGGACGGAAGAAACACCTGGTGGAACCCTTCCGGCTGTTGTGGGCGCAAGCGGCGGGTTTGATCCCAACTTCGACAGCATCTATCTGTTCGGTGGACAGACGTACTACAAGCTTCTCGATAGTACTCCTTGCCTCGACTTACAAACGATGACCTGGACAGATGCTACCCTCACAGGTGATAGTTTACCCGCCATGGTTTGGGCTTCGGTCACGTGGTCTGATTTCATCGGAGGCTTCCTAATTCATGGAGGCCAAAGCTACTATCAACTCATCGAAGAGAGCTATGCCGTTATTCCCTCTGCATCTTGTACCGCGGAAGTTATCACCGTGACCCCGTCTGGGGACGCACCGCCGGCGATGCTCGGTGCATCCCTTGTATATGATGCAACATCGGGAATGCATTATATCCTCGGGGGTCAAGGGTATTACACTCTATACGACAGTCTCATTTCCTTTCAGCCATAGGAGCCATCATGTTCCTCTCACTCCTGCTCGCTTGTAATCTCGGCTCTTTCTCTGAGGTTGCGGAAAATGCGGTTCAAACCACATCCGTAAAACCACAAGGAGAGATGAAAATCTTTGTGCTCAACGATGGCACAACTGTGAAAGGAGTTCTTCTCGGAAGCAACGGCGAGGGATTTCAAGTCCAAACAGAATCTTTGGGCACCATTACGATTCGAACGAGTGAACT
This sequence comes from Myxococcota bacterium, assembly GCA_036127535.1. GTDB lineage: Bacteria > Myxococcota_A > UBA796 > UBA796 > UBA796. The sequence goes on from JAYYRF010000503.1 coordinate 1,921, forward strand.
CTCCGAAATTCAAGATCCCAGCCAAGTATCTCCCAAAACCGTCAGCAACCAAAATCGTTCCTATCAACAAGAAGAACAGCCATCTTCGGTCTCGAGTCTAAAGGAACGCTTGATTCCCAGCAAACAGGATTCCATCGACGTTGGAAATCTGATGCCCAAAGGACTGCAAGAAAGATCGATCTCCCAGATTCAAGAGATGATCATGCAAGACCCCGAACTGATGAAAGACCTATACCAGCTACAAAACGATCCCGCTTTTATGGAGATCCTTACCGATCCGGAACTGACCCAACTCCTCAAAAAAGGGGACATGAAAGCGTTGGAAAGACATCCGAAGATGAAGAAGCTAATGCGCAATCCCGCAATGCAAAAGGTCATCAAAAAGATGATGGGGAAGTAATCAGAACGGAGTGAGCGTCTCGCGCAACACAAAAAACTCCACGCTTGGAACCACCAAACCCTCCAAGTTATGATATTGTAGGTTTTCTTCTGAAATGCGCCCCTTAACGGCACGAACAACCAACGTGTACACTTCATCCTTCGGGAGCCAAGACACCGACATCGTGCGCTCTTCTTGTGGATGCAGACGATTATCCATTTCGAGTTGAATCTTCGGCCACCACTGGTACTTCGAACCGATCCAAACCTCTTCTTTTGCTATCGTTACCCCTGCTTCCGAAAGAATCTCCATGGAGATTTCAATAAAACGTTCGGGATCTCCGCTTGGGAGCATATGACCGGCGTACCGGTTCTGATATACAATGGAGGCACTGGCCTCTTTTCCCCAAGAAATCGATGCCAGTTGGACAGTTAGACCGTGACGATAGTGTGTGGACATCTCTTCTATATCCGCTGCATACTGGGGCTGCTTCGGAATCAGGGAACCGCCAAAATAATGTGCGCGCACCCCATCCACTTCCGGCATATGACAGGACTGACATGGCTGTTCCGCAAAAGGTCCTTGTGCGTGCTCTTTACCCGTATTGAAAAAGCAGCCCAAATTAATTTCTGGGAAAACCGCGTTGGCTTGGTGACACTGATTGCAAAACTGGGGTGTTCCAAAGGTAGGCTCTTTACGCACTTTGTGAGGTCCATCTTCTATCGTCTTGGTGCCAATAATTTCATTTCCTTGTAAATGACAAGCGGCACAACCCACCGCCTCCAACTCCAAACCAGGAATATAATTTGGATTCTCTTCGTATATCGGCTGATCGAATTTGTCTTTTATACCAACCACACGCTTTGGCTGCTGTTCGCTCAGGGGAGTATGGCAATTGAGACACATCCATTGCACATCGCCGCCGCCTTCTCTCTCTTTTTTTAATTCCGCCTGAAACTGGGGGTCTTCTAACCAAGCGTGCGCATGGGTAGACTTTCGCCACTGCGCATAGACCGTTTCATGACAAGCGCCGCAACTTTTCGCCGAGATATCGCTTAACCCGTCCGGTACGGAAACCGGCTCTTTCGTACGCATATAAGAGGGTCTTGATTGGAAACGTTCTTCGTTGTGCGACTCCTCAACCGAAAAGCAAGAAAGAAACCATAGCATACTATCTTAACTCTTTCTCGGAAAGTCTATGCAGCAGAAGCGTGCGCATCTGTTCTCCTTCTGAATCCAAGTCCCCCAAGGAGCGCAACCACGTTTGATCGGAATCCTTCAGCGGTAGTTTTCCCTCCAGTCGCATTTTCATCCTTCCCAACATAGACCGTCTTTCGAAGCCTCCTTTGTTTTGTAGTTCTATCAAAAGACTATCCGCTTCTTTGTATTGTCCAAAACATTTGAGATCTTCTGCGTACGCACTTCGAAAATACGCGATATCGGGTCTGCTTTCAAAACGTTCGCGCGACTTTTGAAGACGAATGGGAATGTCTCTATCCACGAGGGAAAACCACCACTCACAGTGACGCTCCCAAGAGGGGCTTTCGTAAACACAGGCCATCCAAGAGCGGAAGTCCCCCTCAAACCACTCTTTTTGTAGTACACTGAGACTCCCTTTTTCTAGCTTGGAAAGAACGACCTTTCCGTCTTGTTTTCGATTTTTCAATCGTGTACCTTTTCCCCAATAAGCATCCCACCACGCCGCATCGTGCTCTTGGATATCCCACGAACCTTGCGCTAAAACATAGCTCCGAACGTTGGAAGCATAAGACCACAATTGAACGTTTGGATTGGAGGGATGCCGAACGCGTTGGAACGCAATGGGCAATTGTACCTTCATACCATCCAAACCGTACTCGTACAAGAAGGGTGTACTCAAAGAGGGAGACAAGCACAGACTACAAAAAAGAGTCCCGAAAACAACGATGCCTCCATATGCTCTTTTTTCCGTACGGGGTTTAAGCGGAACCCACGAAGAAATCATTCCGCCAGCTAAAATCCCGCCCAAGTGTGCCAAATGAGATACCCCCACAGCGATGACATTCAATGCATACATCGGGACGAACAGAAGTAGATTCCCCCAGCCGTAGGGAGCGCGATGTTCTTCGGGTAATGGGATGTACAGACCGATTCCAATTTGCGTTACCCATACTCCAAACACGAGTGAAGAAGCGCCTATAACCAAAAACTCTCCGCCCAAAATGACCAAAAAGTTCGAAAAAAGAGCCGCGTACAAATAAACGAGAAGAAGAATCCGCCAGCCACAAGCTCGCTCAACCCGATAGCTGCTGTAAAAGAGTAAGATGGCATTGCTCAAGAGATGACTGGGGCTTTGGTGTAGGAAAACAGACACCAACAAGACCCACCAATTCTCTTCGAGCATAAAGTTTCCCCAACCGGATGCATTTTGCTGAATCCAATAGGAATCTTGATGTTGAAAAACAAATCCAATGAGGAGTCCAAGCCCCATCATGATACTGAGCCAAGGAAACGCATTTTGCTCAATGCGGGCGACCATAATCGCTGTTGGGGTTTGTCGATCGCGCTCCAGTTGGTCTATCTCTTTGATCAGCATCCAACGCTTTCCGGTCCAAGGAACGTAGTACAGACGATCCGAACCAGAAATATAGCCGTTTTGTATTTCTTTACGGATTTCGGACTCTGAGTAATACAGGGCTCTCCCCTGGCGCTGTACTTGAATCTGGTGCATTTTTGTCCATTCTATGATTAGTATACATTAGGATCTTTTTTGCTTAATCTTTAGTATGGTCAAAAATATGCGAAATCTACTGCCCTTCATTCTGAGCCTCGGATGTGGTACACCCAAGGGAGCCGATACCTCAGATACATTCTCTGCAGATACGGGAGATGGTTTCCCTGAAAAACCCGCCTCCTTTTCCATTCAAACCACTGGTGCAGAACCATTAAATCTCACCTTCAACGAACCGACTTGTTCATCTCCTACCGGTTCACCAAACATGCGTGTTTTTTGGAGAAATAATTCAGGACAACACGTCTTTGTTTTGGTCGCGGAGGTTTTGGGCATGTACAGCGGAGAGGGTGTATATACGCCCCCAAACCCTGCTGATCCCCCCAACCGCGTTGCCATAAAGCTACAAGAAGAAGCGGGTGGACAAGCCCGATACTACGCCAGCACTGAAGACACCACATCGCTCGAAATCAACTTTGAAATCGTAGAAGAGGAACGCTTCTCTGGATATGCACAGGTCAGTTCGCTCTTTGGCGCCGCCGGAGAACTCACACTGGAACCGAATCGTTGGCCTCTTTGGTGCGACAACATCGAGCGCTAACGGAACAAATTCCGAAAGAATAAACCTTCGTTGTCTCGTCGAACCCGGTCTTCTAGGTCAGCTATGCTGTATTTAATGTAGTCATCGTGTGGATTTCCCTGCTTCCACTTCCGGTCGTAGATGGGGTTGAGAAACAAACCCGGATATTTGTTGCGCCAAGCGTATCCATTGGCCAAAACAAAAATAGCGTTTCCGTCTAAAACGGTTTTGTGGGGGCCTACAAAGATGAGAATCCGATAACTGTCGATTAAGATGGGTGGAACCGTTGTTGGGTCGTTGGGTATGTACGGAGCATTATAGGGGACGACGAATTCCGATATTTTGTCTCCTTTTCCCCGCAACCAACGCTCTACCTCAACCCGCATCACTTTATCATACCTGTTGTTCGACTTGGTGGGCTTGGATGCCATCAGCGTCCCGATTAGTATCTTTTCCGAACTCTTGAGATATGTCAGTAAAAGCGTATCCAAGAGTTTTTGATGCTCTTCCGTGGGAGGAGTCTCCAGTAAAACTCTTTTTTGCTCTTCCCCCAGCGATAACTCGAAGTCGAAATTGGCAGGTTCGTTGGCATTGGACTGCGACTCTTTTGTGGTCTGATTTGCATCTTCTAATTCTTCGGTCGGTGCCATCACTTCACCGGTAGATTCGGGAGTATCCTCCGGCTCTTGAGCCCAAATGAATGCTATTAGTGCCATCAAAATCTGCATGATTGTCCTATACAAGGGTATGCGCTTATAACTTACTTTATAATGTTACAACAGACAATTTCAATCCTAAAGGCGCCTATTTTTCAACTTGCTCTTTCAATTTTTCTAGGCCGCGGTCAAGTTCCAATGCTAAAGAACCGCGGTTCAACCAGTTTCGAAGGCGATGCCATGGGGCATATTCACCTTCATAGCTATGATACCAACGA
>JAYYRF010000504.1:0-3978 GCA_036127535.1 Myxococcota bacterium
ACGCGTCCTTTCGCAACCTGCATGCAGTACCGGATCTGATTTTCAACGTGATAGTCCGATGGGGACGTCGGTTTGGGTGAGTCACCATATCCCAAGAGATCTGGTGCATTCCACCGGTATTGAGATTGCGAAACCACACAACCAAAATCTAGCCCACTGCCTCCAAAACCGTGATATGCCTGAAGAAAGGGGCTTTGCGTTTCAAAATGCTCATGTAACAACGCTGACTCCCGTCTGTACAGACCAAAGTCGTTTGTATAATCCATCCTTGTGAATTAGTTCTTCGTGTGTACCCACCTCGACCACTCTACCTTGCCCCATAACAACAATTTGATCGGCATCTCGTATGGTGGATAAACGATGGGCTATAATTAAAACCGTTCGCCCCTGCGCAATCTTTTTAAGGGAACGCTGAATCGCAGCTTCGGTTTCATTGTCCACAGCAGACGTTGCCTCATCCAACAAGAGAACGGGTGGATTTTTCAAAATTGCCCTTGCAATGGCCAAGCGCTGCCGCTGTCCACCGGATAACTTTTGCCCTCGTTCTCCGATGAGGGTGTCGTATCCATGAGGAAGTTGCAAGATGAACTCTTCGGCCTCTGCTGCCTTGGCCGCCGCTCTTATCTGCTCATTCGTGGCTTCGGGATAGCCATAAGCGATGTTTTCTAAAATGGTGCCATCAAATAAATACACCGATTGAGAGACCAAAGCGGTATTTCGACGAATGCTATCCATGGAGTACGCTCGAATGCTCTTGTCATCGATGTAAATATCACCGTTGCTGTGCTCGTAAAAACGCAAAAGGAGTCTTAAGATGGTGCTTTTACCGGATCCGGTCGCACCGACAATGGCCGTCGTTTTTGCCGGCATGACCTCCATAGATAATTCTTTCAAAAGCGGCTCTCTCCCCTCATATGAAAATTGAATCCTTTGGTACGATATTTTGGGAGCTTGTGTCGGAAATTCCGCTTTACCACCAACAATCTTTGGCTTCAAAGACAGAATATCCAAGACGCGATCGGTACTCGCCATCGCCCGTTGATACAAATCAAATGTTCGCCCCAGTCGTGTGAGTGGCCATAAAAGACGCTGCGTCAGAAAGACCAAAACGCTGTAGGTACCAACGCTTAAGACCCCCTTTAAACAGAGGTCTCCCCCGTATATTAAGGTTCCGGTGAAGCCAATCACGATGAGCATGCGTATCAAGGGAGAGAACATGGCGCTTAATCGAATCGCTTGGGCATTTGCCTGCATATAGTCTAAGCTGCGAGAGACGATACGCTCGATCTCGTGTTGCTCTGCGTTAAAGCTTTTAATGGTTTCCATACCTTGTATATTGTTGGAAAGCTGTGCGTTGGTCATTGATGCCTTTTCCCTCACCTGCGCATACTTTGGGGCAATCTTGTGCTGGAAGTAAAAGGATCCCCAAACGATCAGAGGGATGGGCAACATCGCCAACAGTGCCAACGCGGGTGAGAGATAAAGAAATACGCAAGTCACACAAATCGCAGTCGTTCCGACTTGAATGAGATCGTTCGCTCCCCCATCCAAAAATCGTTCAAGCTGGTTGATATCATCATTGAGGATGGAGATTAGACGTCCCGATTTACGGTCAGAGAACCATCCCATATCTAAGGTCTGCAAGTTTTTGTAGGTATCCACTCGCATGTTGTGTTGAACTTGCTGGGCTAAGTTCCTCCATTCCCACTGTAAGAGGTATTCAAAAACCGACTCAACGCCCCAAACGATGACCGTTAATATCGCTAAAACAACCAATTGAGAAAAAGGTTCGGCGTATCCGAGAGATGCGAGAAATGAATCTTCTCTTTGTACGACAATATCAACGGCGATGCCAATTAAAAAAGGAGGGGCAATATCCGCTATTTTGTTCAAAATCGAATAAAAGGTGGCCCGATATACTCTCGCTTGATACCCTTTCATGTAGGAGAGCAAACGAACAAACGAATTAGCCACCCTGATAACCTTCCAAACCGCCGCGAATCTTGTCATAATCCGACATACTTGGCTTTCCACGCTTTAAAACGATCAGTCGGTTGTCGGCAGATCGAAGCTGGAAGGCCAGTGCGGCAACCAAAGACTCTCGCCAGAGACGGCCCGCTTCTCCTGTCAGGCTACGGTGTGCTGATAGATCCATCTCATAGACCCAGCAATCGGTGTTGGCAGATGCAACACATGCCGCATTTCGTCGCTCCCTTAGAAGCAGAGAGCCTGTTCCAAAAATTGCTCCGGTGTAGAGAGAAGCGAGTCTTTCGGATTTACCTCCCCGAACATTTCGTTTGACATCAACACATCCATCCGCCAACAAAAAGACGCTATCTCCTGGGTCGGCCTCTAAAAATATAGGCGTTCCCTTGTCTACTTTGTGGGGGGTCATAGCGGAGATAATTTGGATTAGGCTATCCTTAGATGCCTCTTTTAGTTTCGGAAGCTTACGAAGAGCCGTCATGGCCGATGCAGGAATCTGATTGTTTGAGCCAGTGAGTCGTTTCCAAAATTTTCCGAATGCCGTTTCGGTTTTCCTTTCGGGGATGGGAGAATCTCCACGCGCCAAGCGGGCAATTTTCCGTCCCATCTCCTGTACCCGCAGAGCCATTCGATTTAAGCATTGATCCAAGATTAGATCATAGATATCACTGTGGGAACCCCGAAGGGTTTCGAGATGCGTCATCGGCAGACACAGCAATTCGCTGTCTTCTAAGGCCGATACAGAGGCGTTGCGTTGCTCTTTGGTAAAAACCCCGGCTTCGCCTAACATTTCTCCTACCGTTATCTCTGCAATGTCCTCATCGGCGATGTGAACCGTCAACTTGCCTGAGCAGATAAAGGCAAACTCTTCTGCGGGTTGCCCTTGCCACCAAAGGTTTTCACCAGCACGCAACGTTCGCGCTGTCCACAACAGAGACGATGATTCTAATCGTTCTTGTGGAAGATGTTTAAAAAATGACAATTCCTTGAGGAGTTCGAATTCTCGATACATAACAGCCTCCAATTCGTACTTTTGATATAACAAGTTCCTAAAAGGAAGATTGCGGGAAAAGAAAAAAAATATTATAGTCTTCTCGCCTGTTACTTATTGTTGACTGGTCAATATTTATCAACTAACAAAATAGGATTGTGTCGTGTTAAAGAAAAACTATACCAAAACCGGAAAATTCTGCCGTGTAACCTTTAAATTTCATCCCGAAGCTGAGGCGGAAAGCATTCAACTCATGGGAGATTTTAACGAATGGGGAACCAAAAAGAAGCAGATGTTGAAGAAGTGTAAGGACGGATCGTTCTCTCTTACCGTCTCTTTGCCTGCAAATAGCAACTACCGTTTTCGTTACCTTTGCAACGAAAATAGCTGGCAGAACGACCAAAATGCTGACGGGTACGAATGGAATAAATTCGGTTCTCAGAACGCTATCGTCAACACATAGACCCCATCCGCTGTACTGAAAAATAAATGAGCACATTTAATGGTGCTTTTTTATATTACAGGATAATACCCCTAGGACTTTGCTCCTAGGAGGTATTTATGGCACTACAAGCCGGAATCGTTGGATTACCCAATGTGGGAAAAAGCACCTTGTTTCAAGCGCTCACGTCTTCAAAGGCGGAAGCGGCCAACTATCCTTTCTGTACTATCGAACCCAACGTTGGAGTCGGTCCCGTCCCAGACAAACGTCTCGGCGTCTTAAACTCGCTCATTGCGACCCAAAAGGTGATCCCTGCGGCAGTCGAGATCGTCGATATTGCTGGCCTCGTAAAAGGAGCATCCAAGGGAGAAGGTCTCGGAAATAAGTTTCTCGGGAATATCCGTAATGTCGATGCGATTCTTCACGTTGTACGATGCTTCGACAACGAAGACATAACGCACGTCGATGGAGATGTAGATCCCATCAGAGACATTGAAACCATCGAAACAGAACTAATTTTTGCTGATTTGGAATCCGTTGAACGGCGTATCATACGATT
>JAYYRF010000505.1:0-5532 GCA_036127535.1 Myxococcota bacterium
CTCCGGGCATAACTCTTGACCATCCCCATACCAAAAGACGGAGAGCTCATCCACGCGATCGTTGAGATCACTGGCGATTCCGCGAAAAGTCACTTCGCTTCCGGCGGCCAGCGATATTCCGTCCGGATGGGAACTAATTTCAACTTCGGGATTTGAGTTAAAGGCAGTGATGCCCTTGTCTGCATGACAAGCGAATACAAAAGGAAGAAGCAGTCTCATTTTATCTCCGGCTGCGAAAAAGGAGAATTAGCCCTTTCGGGAAATTTAGCAATACCATTATCTTTCATTTTTATCGCCTCCTTGCAACTTGGATTTCAAGTCAATTTAAGGCACTTCCTTTCTCAAAGCAGTATTTTGGGTTATGATCGCAGGTCAGAATAACGAACCTACTGTCATATTTGAGATGCCATGTCTAATCCCAATCATCATTCATTTGGGTTTTGGAGCCACTCGGAGGCTCCGTACTTCTCTCCTTCTCGCTTAAGGGATATTCCAACGGGGTTTCGCGAGCCAATGCACATTGTGCAAGACGTTCAAACCGGAGCCATTGGTGTTGGAATTGGAGGGCAACGAAGTACCGCAGGATATCCATTGTTGGCCACACTGCCTCCGATATATCCCGAGTGGTTGGGCGATCGAGGGTTTGCGCATCGACACGGTGTACGCTTTAACTATGTAGCGGGCGCGATGGCCAATGGAATTGCGTCGGAGCGCTTGGTGATGGAAATGGCGCGCAATGGATTTTTGTCTTTTTTTGGCGCTGCGGGTTTGTCCGTTGAGCGGGTCAAGAGCGCGTTGAATGAATTGGAGCGGTCTCTACCCGAGCAAAGTTGGGGAGCGAATTTGATTCATTCTCCCAATGAGCCCGATCTCGAATCTGAAATTGCAGCTCTGTACATTCAAAGAGGGGTTCGCAGGGTTTCCGCGGCCGCGTATATGAAGCTTACGCCATATGTCGTTCGGTATGCTCTACACGGTCTTCATCGGGACAGCAGCGGCGCAATTCAGCGAAAGAATCATCTCTTTGCTAAGATATCGCGTCCGGAAGTCGCGATACACTTCATGCGACCCGCACCCCAAAAAATGGTGCAAGAACTCTTGCGAAAGGGCTGGATTACAGATGAGGAAGCGAGATTGGCGGCCTTGGTTCCCGTCGCCGAACAATTCAGTATCGAGGCGGATTCGGGTGGCCACACCGATAACCAGTCTTTGAGCGCTCTGTTTCCAACCATTTCAGCACTTCGAACCCAAGTTATGCAAGAACATGCGTATGAACGACCGATATATTTGGGAGCCGGTGGAGGATTGGGTACCCCTGAGGCCATTGCCGGTGCCTTTGCTATGGGCGCTTCTTATGTATTGACCGGCTCGGTGAATCAGGCCTGTGTGGAATCCGGTTTGCATCAAAAGGGGAAAGAGATGTTGGCAAAAGCCGGCTTGGCAGATGTGGAAATGGCGCCGGCGGCAGATATGTTTGAATTGGGCGTTGAGGTACAGGTCTTGAAGCGCGGAACGATGTTTGCCTCTCGCGCAAAATTTTTATATCGTCTCTATCGACAATACAAATCCTTAGCCGACATTTCAGATACGGAGAGGATGCGTCTCGAAAAAGAATTCTTTCATCAGGCCCTCGATGAGGCTTGGCGTTCTACAGAAGCGTACTGGCAGAGTCGAGATCCGCGAGAAGTGGCGCGTGCAAATCGAGACCCCAAGCACCAAATGGCACTCCTGTTTCGATCCTATCTCGGTCAATCAAGCAAATGGGCGATCAACGGCGTGCATAGTCGCTTAATGGACTATCAAATTTGGTGTGGTCCTGCGATGGGGGCCTTTAATCGGTGGGTAAAGGGTTCTTTTTTAGAGGCGCCTTCACAGCGGCAAGTGGTTCAGGTCGCCAAGAATTTAATGGAAGGGGCGGCTGTTATCGCACGGGCGCAGCAACTTCGTTCTTTCGGCGTCGCATTGCCGAGCGAAGCCTTTTCGTATGAACCACGGCCGTTGTCTTAATCCATTTAAAAGGGAGAATTACTGTGTCATATTCATCTTCTCGGCCGCCAATTGCTGTTGTGGGAGCCAGTGCTTTGTTTCCCGGTTCGGTCGGCGCTACGCAGTTTTGGCGTAATATTTTGGATGGAACGGATTTGATTTCCGACGTGCCTTCGTCGCACTGGCTGATTGAAGACTACTACAGTCCGGATCCAAACGTGCCCGATATGACATACGGCAAGCGTGGTGGTTTTCTCCCCAACGTCGATTTCGATCCTCTTCGCTGGGGCATTCCACCCGCGATTATTCCGGCGACAGACACCACACAACTTCTCGCCCTCATTTTGGCGCGAAAGTGTATGGAGGACGCCCATCACGGAGATTTTTCCCAGACGGATCTGTCTAAAATCTCTTGCATTCTCGGCGTTACATCCGCACAAGAACTGCTTTGCAACATGGCAAGTCGGCTCCAGCATCCCATTTGGCTCAAGGCGCTGCGCGAAAATGGTATTCCCGAAGAAGAAGCCCAAAAGATCTGCTTGGACATTGCATCCAATTATACCGATTGGCAAGAGAGTACATTTCCGGGTCTTCTCGGGAATGTTGTCGCCGGACGGATTGCCAACCGTTTGGATTTGGGCGGAACCAACTGCGTAACGGATGCGGCCTGTGCCTCCACTTTCTCCGCCGTTGCGATGGCGGTTAACGAACTGTATCTCGGTGATTCGGATCTCGTCTTGGCCGGTGGTACCGATACGATGAATGACATTTTCATGCATATGTGCTTCTCGAAAACGCCCGCACTCTCCAAAAGCGGAGATTGCCGCCCCTTTAGCGATCAAGCCGACGGTACGTTGCTCGGAGAAGGTTTGGCGATTTTTGCCTTGAAGAGACTCAAAGACGCCCAGCGAGACGGCAATCCAATTTATGCGGTCATCAAGGGCGTTGGCTCATCCTCCGATGGTCGTTCCAAGTCTGTCTATGCTCCTTTGTCAGAAGGACAAGCCAAAGCTGTTGTTCGGGCTTATGAACGAGGGGGTATACCGCGAGACAGCGTCGAGTTGATCGAAGCGCATGGTACGGGTACAAAGGCGGGTGATGCCGCCGAGTTCGGCGGCCTATGTTTGGCCTTTGAAGGTTCTAGCAGCGACATCGCCCTTGGGAGCGTGAAGTCTCAAATCGGACACACCAAATCCGCAGCGGGTGCCGCCGGTTTGTTTAAAACCGTCTTTGCTCTGCGTCACAGTGTGTTACCGCCGACCATCAAAGTCGATCGACCCAATCCCAAACTCGATATTGAAAACACCCCGTTTTATCTCAATACATCGGCTCGACCGTGGATACGCGGTTCGGATCATCCTCGACGTGCCGGTGTGAGTTCCTTTGGATTTGGTGGATCCAATTTTCACATTGCACTGGAAGAGTACCGTGGTGAAGGACAAGCGGCGAAACTGCGGGTTTGCCCACAAGAATTGTTCGTTCTCTCTGCTCCGGATTCTGACGCTTTGCGAAAACGATTGCAGTCCGTTCTGCAGCGCACAAAAAGCAGTCTCGTCTTTGAATCCCATCAAAGCCAACAAAGCTATCGCGCGGACGAACATCGCCTTGCCATCGTTGCGTCGTCTCTCTCCGATCTGCACGTCAAAATCGAACACGTGCTCGAAAAGATGGGAACGTCTTTTTCCACACCAACGGGTATCCATTACCAAGTTGGTGGAGATTTGGGAGCGGTGGCTTTCCTCTTTCCCGGGCAGGGGAGTCAATTTCCGCATATGGGAAAAGAGTTGGCTCTTCATTTTGACGACGCCCGTTCCGTATGGGACGAGGCCGCAGATTGGAGTCCTTCGGAAGAGCGATTTTCAGACGTGGTCTTCCCGGTACCGGTCTTTGACGAGGAAGGTCGTACGGCACAGTCGGCGCATTTGACCAAAACCGAATGGGCGCAGCCAACGATTGGCTTGTGCTCTCTATCCCAACTTCGCATCCTGCACAAGATGGGTTTACGACCCCAATTTTGTGCAGGACACAGTTATGGTGAGGTAACGGCTCTTCATGCGGCTGGTGTGTTATCGACGGAAGATTTTGTGAGGGTATCTCGCAAAAGAGGTGAATTAATGGCGCTGGCAGCGGAACAGCCCGGTTCGATGTCTGCGGTGCGCAGCGATGCTGAATCTCTCCAAAAAAAGTTGGACGAGTGGGGATTGGACGTGGTCATTGCGAATCACAACGGCCCGCGACAAGTGGTGATTTCCGGAGACACCGCCGCCATTGCACAGGCAGAAGAAAAACTCAAAGAAGAGGGGATCTTCGCTACTCGTCTCAACGTTGCGACAGCGTTCCACTCGACCATCGTGGCGGGTGCCGTCGAACCATTCGCATCCTTTCTTTCCGAGATCGAATTTAAAGCCCCACAGCTGCGCGTGTATGCGAATACGACCGCGAAGGAATATGAAGCCAAACGGTTGCGGGAAACGCTCTCTGGCCAAATTTCCTCTTCGGTTCGGTTTGTGGATATGATTCAGCAATTGTACGCCGATGGGGCGCGGGTCTTTGTGGAGGTGGGGCCAAAGTTTACGCTTTCGAAGTTGGCAGGGCGGATCTTACGTCGCAAAAAGGATGTTCAAATCATTTCGATGAACAAAGGACAGCCCAATGGCTTGGCCTCCTTTCTCGGTGGCATTGCACAATTGATTTGCGCTGGATGGGAGCCGAATTTCTCTACCCTTTGGGATGGATATCGTACCCCCCAAGATCCGCAAGAGCAGTCTGAACCCAAGATGAAGGTTTCTATCAATGGAACAAACTACAAAAAGCCCTATCCGCCACAAGGAGGAGCTGCGGCTTTACCCAAGCCCAATCCAACGCCAAAGCCGGTATTGAAATCCAGCATCGAGTCTTCAAAGACTCCCAACCCGGTTGCCAATCATACACCGCGAGTCATCGCGAAACCGCAGAGTAAAGATATGAGTAAAGACAAGACCCACCCAAAAGACCCGTTAGCGGCACCGGCTGCTCGTTCCGAACATCGCAATGTTGCCCAATCGAAAGCGGTCGATTCGAATTGGTTACACGCTTTTCAATCATTGCAAAATCAAACGGCACAAGCGCACACCGCATATCAAACCGCGATGTCAAACGCACACTTGGCGTATCTGAATGCTGCGCAAACCTCTTTGAATGCGTTGGCCTCACTGGCGGGTGCGCCGGTGGTAGCCCAGGAGACCATCGCACCGATTGCTCCTCCGCCTCCCGCTGTAATACCACAGCCAGCTCCGCCGGTCATCGTTTCCCAACCGATCTCTACGCCTACCCCTCCCGTTGTTAAAGAGTCCATCCCCACGCCTCCAAAGAGAACGCCGGTGCCGGCTCCCCAAACAACGATTCCGGTATCAACGTCAGCCCTGAATTTAGAGTCTTTGCTACTGGAGGTCGTTTCGGAAAAGACGGGTTATCCATCGGACATGTTGGGTATGGAAATGAACCTGGAAGGGGACTTGGGTGTCGATTCGATCAAGCGAGTCGAGATTCTATCCGCGATGCAGGAGA
>JAYYRF010000506.1:0-6809 GCA_036127535.1 Myxococcota bacterium
TGAGAAGGGGATCACAGGTCACATCTGAGGCACGTTTGTTGAATGTTTCCCGCATGTTTTCCGATGCTACGGTGCAGGCGCGACGAGAGCAGGCCGAAGCTCAATTCCCATCCTTGGTTCCAAAGCGATGGAATAGTCCGATGCGGCTTGTCCGCTCAGCTGATACTGCGTCACATCAAAGCGCGTTCCAAGCTGGAGAGAACCACCCCAATCACTATTGATTCGTTGACGTCCCAAGCCGTAATACGCGTTGAATCCAAAATCAATCCGGTCTTCCACCGCGAGGGATTTCGCTAAAGATAGAACATCCGCCTGCACCAAAAATTTTGGTGTCCACAAATCCAATGTTGTATTCAAATCGATGCTTCCATCACCGTCTACGTTGGAAATGGTCGCTTGGCCAGCTTCGGTACTCATACCCCATCCGGCGTTGGCTTCTTGTGCAAAAAGAGTGGTCAATAGCAATAACATCTCATTCTCCGTTGTTTGTGTTGCAGAGAGTGATACGAAGAGAGATTGTTTTTCTTCAATAAATCTATTCTCAGCTACTCAACTCACTGATGGTTTTGGACGCTTCGTTGAGCCGGCGTGCGAGACTACCGGCCAACCGTTGAACAAATCGGAGCGCGAGTTCGGGGTGATGAATGGATACTTTTTCAAAGCATTCATTGGACAAAAAGTATACGACGGCATCCGTTTCAATCAAGACATCCGCGGTTCTCTCCCGCGTTCCTAAAATCGACATCTCTCCCAACGTTACACCCGGCCCTAGATTGACGAGTCGAACCGCTTTCTCGGTTCGATCATGGGTTTTAATAATGCTAACGCGTCCTTTCACCAAAATATAGATGCCCATGGCTTTGGTACCGGCTTCCAACAAAAGCAGACCTTTCTCGACAGTTTGACGTTTTAACTCGAAATGAGCAATTTCATCATCTGAGAAGCCATGGAAGGGAATCGTCTCTTGGAGTAGGATTTCGTCGCGAACGATAAGATGACGTGCATACTCTTCCAAAAGAATATCTTCTGCATTGGCCAACGCGATGTTGCTTTCGTTATAAATGCGCCATTCCTCTTCGGGTGCCCGAAGGCCCATATCGTACATCACCGTTCGTAAAGAGCGTTGATAAGCCAACGCGTACAACAATTTGACGTTTTGCCCCTTCATCATGGTATCGATGTTTTTTAAAATCAAAATGCCGGACGTATCCACACTTACGACGCGCTGAAAGTCCAGGATAATAATACGAGACGTGTTTGCCAGCTCATTGACGCGCTCGGCGAGAAAGTCGGTGTTGCCAAAAAAGAGATGCCCTTGCAATTGTAAGATTCCGATCTTCGAACCATGCTCCTCTAATACTTCGTATTCGCTTGGTCTTCGAACCGTATTCGAGTGGATGGAATTCCCGCGGAGCTCTCCGCGCAAAATCGATTTTGAGTCCGCAAGCATCTTTAAAAGTTCGCCAACGAATCCAATCACGATCGCATTGAGCACACTGCTAAAAACCAGCAGCAATGATACGATGGTAACCAAGCTGAAATCGATGAGCATTCTTTTGCGCATGACGGAATCAGAGGAGCGAATGATGTTTCGGAGAAGATACAACGTCCACTGATCAAAGCACTTGAGACCCATCACGAATAAAACGGCCGCAACCGTCGAGATCGGTATAATTCGGAACAAGGGACCCAAACCTGCGAGGAAGGCAAGAAAAAACAAGGTACAGACGATATGGGAAAGACGTGTGCGACCACCGGATTGATAATTGATCATGACGCCGGATGGAAAACCACCACACGGAATCCCACCAAATAAACCGGACAGAACATTTCCCATACCACTGCCTCTGAGTTCACCCGTCGCGTCATGTCTCCTGTTGGTAAGGGTATCGGCCGTGACCGCCGTAATCAATACTCCGATAGAGCAAATGAGTACAACAGAGCCGGAAACGACGATGATTTCGGGTAAAATAACCGGAAATGCTGGGGACTGAACCAGCGAGAACATACCCTGAATCGCGGTAAGATCAGGCAAACGGGCGGGAATCGCTCCAATTGTCGCTCCGAGAGAACCCGGCTCTAAAACGAGATCCAAAAGAACAAAGGATAGGGTTCCTGCCACCAAACCAATCATCAGTTCGGGCGCATCTTTCCAAAAACGCCGACTCAAGGCGATGGCACACAGCGTAACACTGCCGATAAAAACATCCCATACACAGATAGACGATTCCCCCGTCCAAATAACGTCCAAAGAGGCATCACTTGGTAGTCCAAGAAAGGGCGGTATTTGATAAATGAAAATCATAATGACAATGCCGTTTAAAATTCCTGTCGTCACTGTCTTGGGAACCAATTTAATAAAATCCCCCATACGCAACTGTCCGATCAGCGCCATCGCGATACCAGACAAGGTCGTACAAAGCAACATTGCAGAGAGCGCCAATTGTACGGCCCGCTCCGAATCGTTATCGGTGACATCGATCATGATGGGATGAGCGATAAAGAAGGACATTAGGCCGGCAAGAAGTCCAGCCGAGGCAGGCCCCGGACTCCCGAACTGAAAGCGGGAACTACCGGTAAATACCGGAACAATGGTACCAAAAATCATGGCATACAAACCCGCCAATACCCCAACAGACGCATACTCGGCTCCCAAAGGAGCCACGGCGATCAAGCCAACGCCAATCGCATCGGGAACCGCTACGATCGACACGTTCCACGCAGCGAGAACGTCTTTTTTTACATTGGAAAATAAGGAAGGAGTAGACAAGGAAGTGGTTCCGAAAAAGCATCCAAAGGAGCAAACAGGAACATTATACAAATCGCCTTGTTTTTGGGTCAAGGAGGATTATCGTAAATTAACGTCTGTAAAATGGGAAAACTAATCGCGTCGATACATCGTCATGACACAGGCACCACCCAAACCGAGATTGTGCTGCAAGGCTACCCGTGCACCACCGACCTGACGTGCGCCCGCAGTTCCACGCAATTGCCAGACCAATTCGGTGCACTGTGCAAGACCGGTTGCCCCGAGAGGATGCCCTTTGGAGAGCAGTCCTCCGGATGGATTGGTCACCACGGATCCTCCATAGGTATTCTCACCACCACGAATAAAGGCTTCGGCGCCTCCCGTTTCGCACAGACCGATCGCTTCGTAGGTCAAGAGCTCATTGGCCGTAAAACAGTCGTGAAGCTCAACGACATCAACATCCTTAGGACCGATACCCGCCTCCTCATACAATGCATCGGCGGCGGCGACCGCCATATCGTATCCGACCATTTTGATCATGCTGCGCTCAAAACTCGTTGTAAAATCGGTGCGCATCGTTTGCGCGGCGATGTAGACAGGACGTTCAATTTGGTGCTTCTTGGCGAAGTCCTCTGAACAGAGAACCGCGGCGGCCGCACCGCAAGTCGGTGGACAACACTGGTAGCGCGTCAGGGGATCAAAGATGCGAGGAGAAGACATGATCTCTTCGAGGGAGAGCGTCTGATTAAAAAGGGCGTACGGATTTTTCGACGCGTGGCGACGTGCCTTTTCAGCAATCATACCAAAGGTTTCATCTTTGGTTCCATAACGCCATTGGTATTCGCGCCCGGCACCGCCAAACATTTGGGCGGCGAAGGGGGCATTGTTTATGCCTTGGACATCGGTCATCACTTTGACGTGCTGATCGAGCGGATTGGTGCGATCGTTGTACTTGGAGCCGAGGGCACCACGCTCCATCTGTTCAAAGCCGACAACCAGCACGCATTCCGCCGCACCGCCAGCGATCGCCTGTGCTCCCAGCATAATGGCAGATGACCCCGTAGAACAGTTGCTATTGACGTTAAAAACGGGGATCCCGGTTAATCCAACCTCATAGATCGACCGATTGCCACAAGTACTATCGCCATAGACGTATCCAGCATAGGCCTGCTCTACATCGCTGTAGGAGATCCCAGCATCTTGCAGTGCGGCGCGTGCCGCATTGGCTGCCATCACGTTGTATGGCTCACTTTTTCCGGGCTTGGTAAACTTGACCATACCCACGCCGATAACATTCACTCTCTGTTTCATTTCACCCTCTATTGCTACAGTATACCATTGAATATCGTTAGTTTGTGCGCCAGCAGAATGTTGCCTTCTATCGACAATAGACCTCGCTGAAACAGGTCTTGTGGCGACGCTTGTCTCGCCAGTTGTTCGAGAGACGCATCGCGCAACAGAACCCGTACATCGGCATCGTCTCTCATGCCTTCTGATACTGTCGAAGATTCACCAAGGCACACACACCACGCCCCTTGCGGCTCAGAGATAACGAATTGGATAACAGCAGCATCCTGTGGCGGAAGGGTAGACAGCGTCTGAAGAAGACCGGAAAATACAGACGGAGCACATGCTTCTCTTTGCGGCAACTCTTCCACGGTCGTCGACGTTGCTTCTCGCGGCGCGGCAGATCCGGCAACGGGTGTATCGATGTTTTTCAAAAAACCGAGCTTTTGCGAAGCCATGATATCACCACCAATTTTAAGCTGTCCCCCCATGTAAAGCTTCATCGGATCGGCGGTGCCGGCGACCATACCGAGAAGGTTATCGTTGGACAATTCTAGCGTACAGTCCGCTTGTTCAACCCCTTTATCCAGGACACGTCCGTCTTTCAGATCGATTGTCCATGTACTTTTGGGGTCGTGTAGCTGAAATAAGAATATCTTACCAACAGCTTGGGTTTCACTTGCGTTCGCATCGATGTACTTTTGGATTTGAGCGAACACATCGGCAGCAGAAGGAACCGTCGGTTCGGATGCCGATTGCTCCGTACCTTTCTCCAAAACGGGTCGGCGAGGGATTTCATCGTATAACGTCACTGCTGCGTTGCTGATAACAACCGCGTCGCGCTCTTCGACATAGCATTGAAAAATAATTGTGTTGCCCTCCTCTTTCCACATCTTGGTCGTGAGGGTTTCTCCGGGCCAAACACTCGCGGCAAAACGTGCCTGAATGCTCCGAAAGAGTCGAGGATCCCCATCGGCATAGGCCCCAATAATATGACGAGCAGCGTATCCGTAAGTACACAAGCCGTGCAATATAGGCTGATCAAATCCAAAAGCCTTGGCGAAAGCGGGATCGATGTGAAGGGGGTTCTTATCGCCAGAGAGTCGATACAACAAGGCTTGTCCGGGCGCGATCTTCTGGGTAATTACGCGATCAGGGGGACGATTGGGCGGCTCGTTGATCTTACCGCTTGGTCCTCGAGGGCCACCAAAACCCCCCGCTCCGCGTATGAACGCGGTCATCGTGTTGCGCGCAATCTCGAGTCCTTCTTCGTCATAAGACCGCGTTTCAAAGAGAACCAACGCGCCTTTTCCTTTATCGAAGATGTCTACAATTCGGCTCTTGTGGGTCAAGGTACCCCGTAGCGGAAGCGGGTAGAAGACTTCGGTTTTCTGTTCACCGTGTAGCAATCGCTCCAACCCAAAGTACAAACCCGGCCCCATAGAACCGGTCTCCGCAGAGTGGTTCACCATGCCAGAAACCGTCGGTGCTACGCTATAGGTCGGTAGAGCATGAAAACCTTTGCCGTGCTGTTCATACACATATCGCAAATCCTGCTCGTTCATCGGATCGGTTCCCGCGCCGACCCCGAGCGCATAGAGGGAAAGATCTCGTTCATCGTGGGTCGTTTTGTAATCGGGCAGCGGCTGCGAAAGCGCGACGTCCACATCGATGAAACGATTGGAACCTTTGCTGGGGCCCGCTTGAACATTTTCGATGACCGGCCCCATCGAACCGGTGATATCGCGCGGATGAGTGCTCTCTTCAAACCCAGCGATTTGCGACCAACGAGACTGCACGTCTTCGGGGGAAACGGACCGTCCGATGCGAAAGACCTGCCCTTTGGCACGCTCCCAGCGAAGCTTGGAAAAGAAGCCACCCCCAACTTCAAACAGCCCACCCGTCTCTGTGCAAGCATTGTGACAAAGCCACAAGACAAGGGGACTCACGAGTTCTGGCTTGAGGGTATCGAAGAGATTCTCTGGAAAAATCCCTTGGGTGAGACGGGATGCAGCGAGAGGTGCGATGGTGTTTACATGGATATTGCGCTTCCGTCCTTCTACCGCAAGGGTGTTGGCAAAGCCGACCAGTCCGAGTTTGGCCGCACCATAGTTGGCCTGTCCAAAGTTACCATAGATGCCCGCTGCCGAAGATGTCATGATGACACGCCCGTATTGTTGCTCGCGAAAGTATGGCCAAGCGGCATGGGTGACGCGATAGGCACCGTGCATATGAACCAAAAAGACCAGCCTCCAATCTTCGTCGGACATTTTGGGAAAACTCTTGTCGCGCAAGATGCCTGCGTTGTTCACCACAACATCGATTCGTCCGTACGTGTCGATGGCGGTTTGAACGATTTTCTCACCGAACTCGACCGAGTCGTAGTTCGCAACGGCAATTCCCCCCATATCTGTAATTTCCTGTACGACGCGATCGGCGGCAGTTTGCCCACCACCCGCACCATTTTTGCTACCGCCGAGGTCGTTTACAACAACCTTGGCACCTCTTTTGGCAAACATCAACGCGTGGGATCGACCCAAACCGTTACCGGCGCCGGTTACCACAACGACCTGATCATCAAAGCGCAGTTTTTTGGACATGGGACTCCTCCTTTGGGCATACCAAACATAAACGTTAACTCTAATGAGTTGCTATATCGGATAGACCAGCATCTTTCCATATCTTTGGAAAAATCGAATCGGAAGTCTGGATCGATTGAAAAAGGGAATCAAGAGAAGAAATCACGACTGCGAGAGCATTGTCCGTAAAAAGA
>JAYYRF010000507.1:0-4041 GCA_036127535.1 Myxococcota bacterium
AAGTGTACTGTTTATGCAAAGGTAGAATTTTTTAATCCAGCGGGTTCCATCAAGGACAGAGTGGCCAAGCAGATCATAGAAGACTACGAAGCCGAGTCAAAGATCCGGGAAGGAGGCACGATAATCGAGGGAACATCCGGCAATACCGGCGCTGGTTTGGCTTTGATGGCGGCGGATCGTGGATATAAATCTATATTTGTAATGCCGGATAAGCAATCAGAGGAAAAACGAGCCGCTCTGCGCGCGTGGGGATCAAAGGTCGTTATCACCCCAACGGATGTTGCGGCTGACGATCCTCGATCTTACTACAAGGTTTCGGAGCGTTTGGTCGAAGAGACCGACAACAGTTGCTACGCGAATCAGTATCACAATCCGAGTAATCCAAAGGCGCACTACTTGAGCACGGGACCTGAACTTTGGGATCAACTCGATGGTAAATTGGATGTATTTATTGCCGGTGTCGGAACGGGCGGCACCATTGCGGGCACGGGTAAATATCTTAAAGAGCAGAATCCGGATGTACAGGTTGTCGGTGTGGATCCTGTTGGGTCATTGTACTACGATTATTTTTACAGCAACGTACAGACAAAACCATATACATATATTCTCGAGGGTATAGGAGAGGATTTTATGCCTTCGACGATGGACTTTCGTTTCGTGGATGATGTGATTCGGGTTCACGATAAAGAGTGCTTTACCATGACACGTCGTTTGGTGCGCGAAGAAGGTATTTTTGCGGGCGCTTCTTGTGGTGCTGCCGTTGCGGGCGCTTTGAAGTATCTTCGAAAGCACGATCGGGAGGGTATGGTTGCCGTAATTGTTCTTCCGGATTCAGGTCGAAATTACTTATCGAAGCTTTTTAACGACAATTGGATGGAAGAAAACCGATTTTTTGAACCCGATAAGCACAGCGGAACCGTTGCAAGCATTTTAAAGAGAAAGAAAAAAAGGCCTTTGGTTACATTACAAGCCGATACGAAGGTTGAGAAAGCCATTGAACTCCTAAAGAAACAAGGAATTTCTCAAGTTCCCGTTATGGACAAAGAGCAACTCATCGGCGTTTTGACCGAAAATCAGCTCTTGCATCGTGCTCTCCGAGGAGGAACATCTGAAACCATTCATGACTTGGCGGACTTGGATTTTTGTGTCGTCCATGAAGATACTGAGATAGAAGTGCTTAAGGAACTTTTCAGTCGCTTTAAAATTGCTTTGGTCTTTGAAGATCGAAACAAAGTGAGCGACATCATTACGCGCATCGATTTAATCGATTACATCGCCAAGAAGTAAAGGAGAACTCAATTATGTCTTACCGATTGGACACGTTGGCTATTCATGCCGGGCAACCGGCAGAGCCAGTGACTGGGGCAGTTATGACCCCGATTTTTCAAACGTCCACTTATGCACAGCCTCATCCAGGCGATTGGCCCTGGGAGTATAGCCGCACGCACAATCCAACACGTACGGCATTACAAGACTGTATTGCACAGTTGGAAGGCGGAAAGTACGGCCTATGCTTCTCTTCGGGCATGTCTGCCATCGATTCGGTGATCCGTTCTCTCGAACCAGGAGACTCCGTTTTGTGCGGTGACGACGTATATGGAGGGACGTATCGATTGTTCACGCGAGAGTGGTCTCGATTCGGTTTGAAATTTCAATTTGTAGAAACCACTAATCCGGATTTGGTCGTCCCCGAAGGCACCAAACTCGTATGGTTAGAAACGCCGACAAACCCCTTACTGAAGACCAGCGATATTGCTGCCATTGCTGCAAAGTGCAAAGAGGTTGGAGCGGTTTTGGTTGTCGATAATACCTTTGCTACGCCGGTGTTTCAGCAGCCTCTCTTACTCGGGGCGGACATCGTTGTACACAGTATGACCAAATATCTGAACGGCCACTCTGATGTGGTTGGTGGAGTCGTAGTCACGAGCGACGCAGCTTGGGCAGAGCGATTGGCCTTTATTCAAAATTCTGCAGGAGCGGTTCCGGGACCACAAGATTGCTTCCTAGTGCTGCGTGGACTCAAAACGCTTCATGTACGGATGGAGAGACATCAATCAAACGCCAAGGCGCTGGTGGAATGGTTGTCCGGCCATTCGGACGTCTCTCGCGTTCGGTATCCAGGGTTTGGCGGGATGATTTCTGTTGAATTGAAGGCGACATTGGAGCAAGCTTGCAACGTCGTAAAATCGACCAAAGTCTTCACGTTGGCCGAGTCACTTGGCGGAGTCGAGAGTTTGATCGAATTGCCGGCGATTATGACACACGCTTCCGTCCCACCAGCGGTTCGGCATTCCATTGGGATCACCGACGGCCTGATTCGTTTGAGCGTTGGTATTGAGCATATCGAAGATCTCAAAGAGGATTTGCGTAAGGCGATCGAGCTTGGAATCCACGGGAGCTAAGCGTCCGCGTTTTGCGTACATTGCCTCTGCAGTCGGTATACCCGTACAGGGGCCTTCCGGAGCCAGTGCGCATGTGAGGGATTTTTTTCGTGCTCTCTCCACCCGATTTGATGCGCGCCTGTTCGCGGCCGCAAGGACAGATCGACGAGGCTATTTTGGGGCAGAAGTCCCGGCACAAATCGGTGGGGTATACGGTTGGCCATCGTGGCTCTCTGCCTTTCGCGAACTAAGGGAGATACGATCCGGTATGAGCTTGGTGCACATATTGAACCAAAATATAGAGGACACTTGGGTTCCTGATTTCATATTGGAACGCCACAGTTTGTTCGCAGATGTAGCGGGTAGTGTAGGGCGCTATTGGGGAATTCCCTGGGCGCTGGAGGTCAATGCACCGGCCTTGGAAGAACGAGCATCCTTCGAGCGTTTAATTCGGAAGGGTTTGGCGGAGCGTTGGCAACGATCGACACTCACGGCTGCTCCGCTGGTGATATGTGTTAGTCGATGGCTCAAACGTTGGTTGGAAGAGGATTATCATTGTAAAAATGTGCATCACGTACCGAATGGCGTGTGCTACCGTGTGGGGCAACCCACCCGTGGTCGAAGATTACTGGGGTTATCTCAACAAGATTCTATATTGGGCTACGTTGGGTCTGCACGAACTTGGCACGGCGTGTCTCGATTGCCAGGTATAGCGAAAAATTTGGGTATGCGTCTCGTTCGGATAGGTGTTGATTTTTCGTTCTACGATCCGCAAGATCTTGCCGATGTCGTATCGGCTTTTGATGTTGCTGTTGCACCATACACATCGCAAGCTCCTCCGTGGCTGTCTCCGTTGAAAATCGTTTTGTACCGTTCGCAGGGGGTACCGGTGGTCACGACCAATGCGGGAGACAGTCGCATACTTTTGGGAGACGGAGGAATTTTGGTGGAGCGGAATCAAGATGCTGAAATTGCCGATGCGATCGACTCTGTGCGCGGTCTGCGTTTTTCTCCTTGGATTCGCAGCTGGGAGACAGTGGTAGAAGAAGTGGAAAAATTGATGCCATAGGGATAGATAGCTTTTGGAATAGGGGAGAATCCCGTGGAAACAGAGCCAACGCAGTTGATGCCACAAGAAGAAAAGTATGGTGCAGGTATGCTGCGTCGATTTGGCGTCTTCTACCTCTTGAGTGGCATGGGGCTTCTCTTACGTCGTTTGCGAATGGAAGAACGGTCGGTAGAAAATATTCGTCAAGCATCGGAAAACGGTCACTTGGTCTATGTTCTATATGCGCGTTCGCGCATCGATTGGATTGCTTTGAATCGATCTCTCAACAAGAGAAATCTTCCGTTGGCTGTTTTTACTCCCGGTTTGCGATCGATTTGGAATCGTCCCATCTTCGATCTGTTCAAACATAGCTTCGGTGCCCTCAAGCAGTTGTTCGCGCGACCAAATGATACGTTGTATTTACGCCAAGCACTCGAGAGAAAGGATCCATGCGCCGTTTTCTTGGTTCAGCCAGCAACCTTGGGCAGTACGGATACGGAAGTGATTCAAGATCTCGCTCAGATACAGGCTTCTTTGAAAGAACCCATTCAATTGGTTCCTATATCGGTTGTATGGAACAGAAGACCGGAAAAGTTGCGATCGGAAACACTA